>JAGRNM010000007.1 GCA_020440745.1 Deltaproteobacteria bacterium | reverse complement strand
TTCATTACTTAATCCCGTCTCTGAACTGTTTTCCTTTAATTACCCTGAACCTAAAAAGCCCTGATGACTAGTGGATTGTGCCTTTAAGTAAGCCTTTTGTCAAAGGGCAAAAATTAATTTAAGTGATTTAATATAACTTATTACTTTTATTAAAATTTTTAGATATTTTTTTAGACTATAAAAAGGGATTGTGTTGTTTTTCTATCCCAATTGTGGTGCTGGGACCGTGGCCTGCATGGACTTGCGTATTGTCATCTAAAAGCAAAAGCTTATCCTTAATGGAATGAATGATGGTTCCATAGTCCCCACCCCAAAGGTCCGTGCGGCCAATGCTGCCAGCAAAGAGGGTATCGCCTGCAAATAGATGGGTCTGGTTTGCTTCTTCTAAAATAAAACAAAGACTACCCGGTGTGTGACCAGGGGTGTGTAAGACTTTTAAAGAAAGCTCACCAAATTTTAATTGGTCGCCTTCGTGAATATAAAGATCCACTTTGCCACTTTTAGGCGGTGGTAAGTTAAAAAGGGCTGCCTGCATGGCCACATTGTCCCAAAGAAACTGGTCTTCCTCATGTAAACAAGACTGAGGTCTAGCGGTTTTAAAATGCTCTTGCAGATCACAAGTAGCACCTACATGATCTAAGTGGGCGTGAGTGTGCACCAGATATTTTAACTTAAGGTCTTTGTCTTTAAGGATCTTCTCAATACGATGAGCCTCTTCCCCCGGATCCAATACAATGGCTTCTTTAGTTTTCTCGCAGGCAATAATGCTGCAGTTGCATTGAAAAGGACCGACAGTTAGTTGTTCTAAAATCATGTTTAGCTCCTAATCCCATCATTTAAGTTAAATCAAAGAATCTCGGGAACAAGCTACCAAGATTGAGCTCAATTGGACTCAAACTCCTCCCCTGCCAAGGGAAGGTGCCCGTAGGGCAGGGGTTGATTCATAAAATTATCTAGGCTTAAAAATACCTAATAGCAGAAACACCTCATACCAAGACCTCCCCACCCTTAGGCCACCCCTCCTTGAAAAAGGAGGGGAGTTTTTATACTTCTATATCATTTAAAACTTTGCCATTCACTCACAACTTTTCCACCCACGATATGTTCTTTTACAATTCTTTTAGCCTGCTCCACGGTTGTTACCCGATACCAAATTCCTTCTGGATAAACCACCACCGCGGGACCTTTTTCGCAGGCATCCAAACAGCCCGATCGATTAGCCCTTACCTTTCCTTTTAATCCGGCTTGTTGTAGAGCTTCTTTAAAGGCTTGCAAAATGGCCTCGCTGTTTTTACTTAAACAACAAGGCCTAGGATGACCGGCAGGTCTTTCATTAGTGCAGACAAGAATATGTTTTTCAAAAGGCGGCATGGATGAAATTAAAAAATAGTGTTGTTTTAGTTACTGGAGGCGCTAAGCGTGTTGGCAAAGCTATTGTTACCGAGCTTGCCCAAGCTGGCGCTAAATTATTAATTCACTACAATACTTCTGAGAAGGAAGCCAAGGCTTTAGCCAAAAGTTTAAATAAAAAATTTGGCGTGGTCTGCAAGATCTTACAAGCCAATTTACAAAAGGAAGAAGAAATCAAGCGCCTGGCTCAAGAGGCTTGGCAAGCCTTTGGCCAGGTGGACGCTTTGGTTCATAATGCTTCTACTTTTTATCCTACACCTTTAGGCAAAACGACTTGGGAGGAGTGGGAAGATTTGATGGGCAGTAATGCTAGGGCAGTTTTTTTCTTAAGCCAAGCCTTAGGACCTAAAATGAAGAAAAAGGGCCAAGGTAAAATGATCCATTTAGGGGATTGGTCTACCACAAGGCCCCATCCCGATTATATACCTTATAATGCAGCCAAAGCTGCTATGATGAACCTTGCCCAAGCCTTTGCCAGGGCTTTGGCGCCAGAGGTACAAGTCAATACCCTTTTACCTGGACCTATCCTTTGGTCTTCCCATACTTCAGAAAGTGCTAAGAAAAAAATCCTTCAAAAAACTTTGCTAAAAAGACACGGCTCTCCTAAAGATATTGCCAAGACCGTGCGTTTTTTGTTGGAAGACAGTGATTTTATCACTGGCGCACAAATCCACGTTGATGGAGGAAGGAATCTTTATTAATGTTTCAAGTTACTAGACAGTTTGAGTTTTGCTATGGTCATCGTCTCTTAGACTATCAGGGCAAATGCGCTCACCCCCACGGACATAATGGCTTAGTGGAGGTGGAATTTAGCGGTCAAGATTTAGACCATCGCGGCATGCTCATTGATTTTACCGATATTAAAAAAGAGCTTAAAGATTTTATCGAAGAAGAATTGGATCATAAAATGCTTCTTAGAAAAGACGATCCCTTAGTGGATTTTCTAAAAGAACAAAAAGAACCTGTCTTTATTATGCAAGAAAACCCCACAGCAGAAAACATTGCTGAGTTAATTTTTAATTTTGCCTTAAGTAAAGGCTTGCCCGTCAGTCGCGTGCGCCTGTGGGAAACTCGCAAGTGCTATGCCGAGGTGACAAACTAACACACATAAAAATAACCTGCCTACCTATCAGGCAGGCAAGGATCAACTAACAACAAACTATGCCCACTCATTTTTCCAAAAAAGATCTCGATATTTTTAAAATTAATGGCTTTGCCGAGCGCATGGCTGCTTTTAAAGAAAAAATCCGACCCAAGCTAATCGACCTAGGCGAAGAACTTAAAGAACTATTAAAGAGCGAAATGGATTTTGACTTTTATCCCCATACTGCCAAACACGCTAGACGCAAGGTCAATCCGCCCGATGAGACTTGGGTAGCACTGGGACCAGAAAAACGTGGCTATAAAGCTTATGTATGGTTTGGCCTCTGTGTTGGAAAAGACGGCGCTAGCACCCGGGTAGTGATGAAAGATGAATCTTCCATGCGAGTGGACCTAGGCAAAAACCTAGCTCATAATTTGGATTACTTTATAAAAGAAAAGTCAAAATTAAAGGGTCTTCATAATTATTTAAAAAGAGACGAAGCCTTTAAAGCCCAAGCCGTAGAGGATCTAGCAGAGTTTTTAAAAGAAAGTAGCCACCGACTTAAAAATTTAAAAAGCGCAGTCTTTGACGCAGGCCTATCCTTAGATCCTTTAAGTAAGAACTTAGCTAAAGACGCGGTCAAAAATTTTAGCAAACTCCAAGGGCTTTTTCTTTGCGGTTTGCAAAAAGGAGTGAGACTTTGAAAATCTATACCAAAACCGGTGACCAGGGTAAAACCGGCCTCTTTGGCGGGGACAGGGTAGCCAAGGATCATCCCAGGATCGAAGCTTATGGGAGTCTGGATGAAGTCAATTCTCTCATGGGTGTGGTGCTTAGTTTGGAACCACCCCAAAAAATTAACGAGGCCCTTTTAAGAGTGCAGCAAGAACTCTTTGTCCTAGGCAGTGAGCTTGCCACGCCCCACCCTAGCACCCAGATGGCCGCTTCTTTTATTCAAGAAACCCAAGTTAAAACTTTAGAAAAAGAAATTGATAGTTGGGAAAAAGACTTAAAACCTTTAAAACAATTTATCCTACCCGGTGGCACACCAGCGGCTGCCTACCTGCATTTGGCCCGCACGGTCTGCCGCCGTGCCGAAAGATTAGTAGTGGCACTGGCAGAAAAAGAAAACATCCGCTCAGAAGTTTTGGAGTATCTTAATCGTTTAGGTGACTGGCTTTTTGTAGCAGGACGCTGGACCAATCAAGCTCTAGGAAGCAAAGAAAGCCCCTGGTCAGGGCTTAAGAACTAATCCATCGGATGAGCAGCAAGGCCAAAATCAGGAAGCGGCTCTTCTTCCTTAGCCAAATCCAAGGCTTCCTCAAAAGCGTCCTGAGCGCCTTCCATCATACCAAACTCAGTGGGATCGATGGTGTAGTCTACCAAGGCTAAGCTTCCGTCTGCTCTTTCTACCAGGCTGCGTCCCAAGCCATTGCCTTTGACTCCATTGTCTCTTAAGCTCACCTCTTCTCCATCCAATAAAGAAAAGGGAGGCACCCATTCAATGGTCGTCCCTTCTACACTATCAGCAAAAAAAGCTCTGGCGCTGGCTTCACTAGCTTCTGCGTTTTGGAAGTTAATTAAACCACGACTAAACTCTTCCCCTCCAAATAGTTGGCCCGTACCTAAGCGGGTAAAAGCCTCTTGAGGATCCCCACTTAAACCAGTGGGTACTTTTACGAATATATTGCTTCCTTCTAGCCAAACATACATGACTAAGCTGCGTACTGCTTGATCGCCTGCATTCCATACCAAATAGCCCATGCTTTGCGTGCCTCCTGGCAAGGTAATGCGCCTAGCGTCCAAGTCTCGGTTTTGGACAAATTCGTCCCCTTCTTGTGCATAGATCTGCTGATAATTAGCTGTTACCCCACCCATAGAGCCCACATTGTCATCCCAATAATAATGAGCACTAAAGGCATAAGAGCCGCCGTCTGTATGCTCACCAGCTACATAAAGTTCTTCCGTACCACGCACTTCAATGGATTTAACCTCCTGCATTAAATTAAGACGGGTATAGTTGAGAGGTAGATTAGGATTACTAGTAGCCGTCCAAGTTCGGTAGTCGCTATTGGGCACCCAGACTCCCTCAGGGCTGATTGTATAACGACCCAAAGCTGGCAGCGTCTCTGTAGCAGCTACAGTGGGCTGAGTAACCACCATGACCAAAGCTTCATACTCTTGACTAAGAGGGTTCAATTGCCTGACAAAGACAAAGTCCACTAAGTTGTGATTAAGGATATCCGAAACCGTGCTTTCTTCATTAAGAATTAAGGGATCTCCCAAATCACCCGTAGCCAGATTAACCGGTACTAAGCCAGTGCTACCATTATCCAAGGTAAAAGAGACCACTGCCCAAGTGCCTATGTCTGAAGAACCAAGGGGGATGGGGGCTAGTTGAATCTTACCATAAGCACTAACACCCACACCGACCAATTGATCAGGCAAGTTTATGTCCAAAAGAGGACCAAAGTTTTGATCCCAAACCTTAAGCTGATTGGCTCCTCCTACTACTGCTACCCGGCCATCAGTGGGCAGATGGCTGCCTAGATAGCCCGTTAAAGCTAGATCTTGAGACTCCATGTCTGGCAGAGGTTCTTCTCCTCCACTTTCGTCCACACTGCCGCTTTCATCCAGGCCACCACTATCCGAGGAGCCCGTAGAAGCTTCTACTCCACCCGTACTACCCTCACTGTCTGTCTCCATGGGGATTCCATCGGAATCATGACTAACACAATCAGTCATTACTAAAAGACCCAAGGCTAACGGATTTAAAGCAAGCAGAGCAACCATCCCCACATCTCCCCAAGTGACTTCATCTTGAGCGACTTCTTGAGGATTAAAAAAACGATGAATCACGGAAGAACCAGCCAGCTTGATCCCAGAATTAACTAGCTGGCTAGCAGAACTTTGAGACGGCACAAATTGATCTACCTGAGAGGCCCAAGCCTTTTGTGCCTTGTCTTCTACAAAAAATCTGGGGTGCTGAAGAGCTAAATTAATCTTAGCTGAAACAGGTTGAGAGATACCCATGAATAACTAACTCCAAAATTAAGGCCAAAAAATTAAAGTGACTTTTAGTTCTTGGTCAAAAAACGCCTTAAGCTGATAAGACCTAAGAGGGGCAAAAGCCAATAATAAAAACCAGCTAAACTAGACTGCATCCCCCCGGATTTTAAAGAACAGTCAAGACTGCCCTTAGGCGTGACTTTGGAAAACTGACTCTGTGTTTGAGCCTCGTCTTCCTCTGAATTTTGAGGTGGGGGTGGAGCCTCTTCAATAAAAAGATCTTCTTCTCCCGTAGTGCTAGGAGCAGGTTCTTGAACTTGCCCAGGCTCTTCGGTAGGAGGCAATTTTTCGGGAGGAGCGGGTTCTTCAGGAGGTAAGGGTTGGGGCTGTTCAGGAGGTGTGTCGTTGCCACCCACAGAAGTATTGAGTGCCATCTGAGGGCCCAAGCCAGCACTACGATTAATAATAATAGGCAAATAATTACCATAAGGCATGGTATTATGACGAGTAGAACGCTGATAAAAAACAATATCCTCTCGCACGGGTAAGGGATATTTTTGAGTAGAATTACGATAGCCAAAGTCTAAATGATCCCCTCGAAATTCTACGCGACTGACAGGACACTCTAGCCAGTTAATGGAGAGATCCGGATCCATAAAAATAGGCAAGCGATTGGCAAGTGCACTAAAAGTATCTCCTAGTACACTCGGCTCAAAAATGACTAAGTTTTCCTCAGGATGGCTAAACTTACCATAGACCTTTTTTTCTCCCTCTTCCCCAAAGATCATAAAAAATAATTCCGAACCCTCAAAACTAAAGTCATAGCTCTGAGTCTCCTCACTTTGCTGACAATAGACTTTAATTTTTAAGGATTGATTAGGGTTTTGAGAAAAACCTAGGTAAAAATTACCCATAGAACCTAAACGAATAGCATTACTACCCCCATTAGAACTACGATTTTCATTGCCACCCCAGGCTTGCGCAGAACTAAAAAAGAACAGGCTACCTGTTAAACTAAGGACGCCCAATAATAAAGGATATAGAAGAATTTTCTTATATTTTTCCATTACTTACGACAAGAACTTTCTCTCTCAAGTCTTTTAGTTATCGTAGTCTTCTAGGCAAGGTTGCGGACTTTTCTCAAGTTTTTCCTCTATTTTTTTCTGTAGTCAAATCAAGACAGACTAATCTTCTAGCGGAGGTTTTTGGCGGCTTTTTTTCTTGGTGGATTGAAGTTTTTTCTCTGCTAAGACTTTCTCCTTAGCTCGTTGACTACGTTTTCGTTTTTGACGGCGGATTTTCTCGATTTTCTGTTGTAAAAGCGACTTTTCTCCCAAAGCTTTGGCCTCTAGCTTTTCCACTAAGCGCTTGCGAGCATAGTAACGATTCATAATCTGAGAGCGGCCACTTTCAGCTCTAACCATGATTCCCGAAGGCTTATGGCACAGTTGCACCGCCACGGAAGTTTTATTGACCTTTTGTCCGCCCTTACCCGAAGCCCGGATAAAACTCTCGCTAAGATCCTCTTCTCGGATTCCCAAAGCCTCCATACGGGCTTTGATTTCGGCTTCTTTGGCCGGGCTGACGGGAAAGCGTTGCATCGTAGGCTCAAAAATTATAAAGACCTTCTTCCATTTCACCTTAACAAAAGAAAGGCTTGGTCATCATGGCTAGTATTACCCTTAAAGGCAACCCGATTAACACCTCTGGAGAGCTTCCTCAAGTGGGAGAAGCCGCTCCCCAATCAAGTTTAGTCAAAAACGACCTAAGCGAAATTAATTTAAAAGATCTCCAAGGCAAGACAGTGATTTTAAATATCTTCCCCTCTATTGATACCCCTGTTTGTGCCATGAGCGTGCAACGCTTTAATACCGAAGCCAATCAGCTAGAAAACACGGTGGTCCTCTGTGTTAGTCAAGACCTGCCCTTTGCCACCAAGCGTTTTTGCGGAGCCGAAGGTTTAGAAAACGTCATCCCCGCCAGTAGTTTTCGCTCTCAGTTTGGTGAAGCCTATGGAGTTAGTATCCAAGATGGCCCTTTAAAAGGCCTACTTGCCCGCGCTATTGTCGTGATTAATCCAGAAGGAAAAGTCCAATATACCGAACTAGTACCAGAAATTGCCCAAGAGCCTAATTATGAAGCAGCCCTCAAGGCGATTGCTTAGAGAGACATTAAGTATCTTCTAAGATAGCTTCAAATTGCTGCCACAAAGCTTGCTCCATCACTTGGGCATACTGATCTAGCCAGTGTTTGATATAAGTTTTGTCTAGTTTGGGATGTTTTAAACAAAGCATGCGGAGGTCTTCTAGGTCTCTGGGACGACCTGCAATGATTTTGTGGATCATTAAGTCCTCTACCGAAGCCACCTTAAGTTTAGACCCACCCATGGTAAAACTTTGGGCTCGTTTTAGTGCTTCTTTTTCATAAGGAGAAAAAGAAAAAACTAAATCAAGACGAATACCCGTCTGCTGATCCTGACAAGGCAAGACCATCGTCTTGGTCACAAAGTCGTAAGGGTTAGCAACCAAAACTTGCCAGTGAGCTTCTTGACATAGATGCAGCACTTTCTCTAAATCCTCTGGACCTAGCCCTAAAGTAATATCAATATCTTGAGTCATACGTGCCTCACCGTGCATCAATACGGCTTGACCACCAATAATCATGTAGGGAATCTTTTTTTCCTCAAATAACTTAGCTAGTTTTTCTAAAATTTTTTCAAACATACTTAAAGTGTAAGTTGATTGAGTGCTTTGACCATTTTGGACTTTGATAAAACTCTTTCTAAAAAATCTTCTGTCTTTAATTTTCCTAGCGCTTGAGCTTGGCAATAGAGAGCCTCAAAGATTTGTAAATTTTTACGGTAATCGACTTTTTGATGACGACGGTATTCATTTTCCCATTTTTTAAAATAATCGACGTCTTTTAACATGATTAATAACCTCGCAAGACATCCTAGCAAAAGAATAAAACATTGAGAAGCCCATTCCTTAGCACTCTGCCTTCAAGGCAATTGCTTAGAGAAAAAAGCTAAGTCACCTTCTAATAATTCTAAGCCCCAAGCAAAGTAGTCCGCAATCCACTTTAAACTGGTGGGAGAATAAAAAGCCACGTGGGTAGGGTCCCTTGCGTAATGCCACTGGGGAAATTTTTGCTCCCCAGCCCACTCGTCTTTAGGAAGCCAGTGGGTCTGCACTGCCAAAAGACCGCCCGCTTTTAAAAGCTGATGGATTTCTTTTAATGCCTCAAGGGGCTTCTCCATATGCTCTAAGACTTCTGTTAAACAAACAAAATCATATTGTTTTTTTAAAAGTTTTGGATCCGCAAAAAAATACGGATCAAAGGCTTCTAGTTGATAGCCCTCTTGTCCCAACCAAGTTTGCAAAGCCTTTGTAGGTCCGCAACCAAAATCCAAACCCAAAGCGTCAGGAGAAACCCGTTCTTTTAAAGCCTTCATAAAAGGAGTCAAAAAAGCCTGATAAGCAGGATCACTAACAAGGTTTTGATGTTCTAAATACCGGGCCTTTTCTTGGGCTTGATTTAAATGCTGAAAGGGCGGCACAAAAATCAAAGCACAAGCCGGACAAGAAAAAAAATCACGGCTAGGAGAGCTAGCAAAAAAAGAAGCTTGGCTTTGACAAAGTAAACAGGGAAAAATATCAGTCATAAAAAATAAAACAAATAACACAAGTACCCAACAAACTCCCCTCCTAAAAGCTTATACAAACTATAAGGAGTCTAGACCTCTATGGCCAGATCCCCTTAAGAGGGGAGGAGTAAGAAGCTGCCTATAGCTTTTAATTTTAATTATGGAATGGACAATTTTTTTAATATTAATACCCTTAGGTCTTGTGGCTGGTTTTTTAAACGTCTTAGCAGGTGGTGGTTCTCTTTTAGTTTTACCGGTTTTAATTTTTTTGGGACTGCCCGCACCCATTGCCAATGCCACTAACCGGCTTGCTATTCTCTCCCAAGGCTTAAGCGGGATGGCAGGCTATCAGCTTTTTCAAAAAGAGCGACTTAAAAAATATTTGAGCTTAAGCTTATGGACCCTGCCCGGGGCTTTAGCAGGAGCTTTTTTGTCTGTAGAAATCAGCGAGCTTTGGTTTCAAAGAATCTTAGCTATTATTTTAATTGCTGCTACCTTTCTAATTTTTTTTCCTCCTAAAAAAAAATTAATCGCTTCTAGTATGGAGCTTCCCTCTTCTTTTGCTAGCAAACTAGCCCTAGTTGCCTTTGGCTTCTATGGCGGCTTTATCCAAGCAGCTGCTGGACTAGTCTTTTTACTTTTGCTCTCTGGTTTGGGGGGAGTAAGCCTTTTAGAAAGTAACAAGCTCAAAGTCAGTTTGATTGTCTTCTATACTTTACCAGTTTTAATTTTTTTTATTTGGCAGGATTTAATTTTATGGAGTGTGGGCTTAAGCTTGGCTGTTACTCAGGCCTTGGGTGGCTATTTAGCTGCTAAGTTTAGTTTAAAAAAAGGAGAAAAACCCATCCGCTGGGGATTAGGTCTAGCCTTATTAGTCATGGCCGGACGTCTTTTGTGGGAAGTCTTATAATCAAAAACTAAACTGTAAAGAAAAAGTTAGCGTCCCAAAGAGATTAAGCGAAGTCAAATGGGGCTTAGAGGCGTAAACTTCTAAAGAGCGATTAATGGGATAAAAAAACACATTAGCCAAAGGACCCCCTAAGCCATAAACCCAGTGGGGAGTCTCCATCGAAGCATTAGAACGTAGGGCGCGGGAAGCTTCTTGCAAACTCACAAACTGCTTTAAAAATTCTGGAAAAAAACTATTGCCGGAAAGAAGTACTCCTTGCCTTGGCTGGTTTAAAGAAAAACTTAAAGAAGGATTGGGCTTACTAACAAGGGCCAAAGGATGAGGAGCTGTTTGAAGCCTGGGCGCCAAACTAGGCCTTGTTTGTTTAAAAGCTGCGCCAAAGGAAATTGGTGGGATAGAAGAACTCATGGGGGTTTAGTAAATTAAAATTTAAGACTAGCGCTTAAACCAGGGCGGCCCTCCACAACACCAGGCACCACTTGGGCTTGGACTTTTCTATTAGCTTTTCTGTTTTTTCTTCGCTCAACTTGGTGCTCTTGACTTAGCTTGGCAGCCTCTTCGTCTGGTCCTCCGTTTTTTAGAAAATTAAACTGAGCCCTTGCCCTGATGCGTCTGGCCACAAAGAGACTCAAACCAGCCACTCCAAGGGTGGCTCCCGTGGCAATGCTCCAGGAAGTCAGTTTTTTCTTTTTATCTGATAAATCTGCCTCTTGTTCTTGCACTACTTTAGTCCAAGCTTCTCCCCAACTAAGGCCTTTTTTTCTCCACCTTTCAATGGGCCTTCTAAAGCCTATTAATAAAGCTTCTCCATTAAAGCCCAACCCATCGGCTAAGTCTTCCACACTATCAAGGGTAGCTAGCGTCTTACCACTGGCGGCCAAAACACCCTCTAACCCTTGGTTAGCTTGGCCCACAAGCTCCACTACTGTTTTTTGTTTAAGATAGTTTCCAGCCTTTTGAGTGGTGATAAAAGTAAGAGGCAAGGTTGCCAGACCAGCTCCCACCGCTCCCCAACTCATCACCCGGTAAGCATAGGAAGCTCTGTTATTGCCTTGTAGTCTAAGGGTACCCGACTCACGGGCAATCACCGCTAAAGCAACTCCGCTCAACATCATGCCACCACTAGCAGCTACCCCAAGGCCTAATAGGCGAGTGGTTCTTTTGTCTTTAGCTTGGCTATCTAAGGCCTGTTGGTAATGGGCCTCCACAACCTCTTGAAGATCTCTTTGATTATCTCCCGCTGCTTCGGTTTCTAGGCTATCTAAAAGAGGACCTTGTCCCGTAGGTGTAGCCGCTCTTTGAACCATGGGAGAAAAAGTATCGCCCTTATAAATCCAATCCCCACCTCCATGAAGACCTTTAATAAAATAATTTTGTAGTAAGAGATCGGGTTGATAAGCCTTTTGTAAGTGTTGGGCCAATCCCCAAGCACTGAGGCCTAAGGCGCCGGCTCCTAGCAAACCAAGGGTCACACCAGCTCGGTTACGGCGTAAAGCTCGGTCCTCGGGATTCATGGAGTTTTTGAAAGCTCTTGATCGATGCTTTAGTCCACGTCCAGCATGACTAGGAGCAAAGTCTGGCGCCAAAACAGGGCTTCCGTCCTGACTACGCTGACTAGCAGTGGGCTCGACAGAAGAAGTGTGATGCACTTCTTCCCCAGGCCTAGCATAAGCTAGGGCTCCAAAAGAGACGGATGATTTGGGGACATCAACCAATGGGGGCTCCTTACCAAAAACCTTCAACAATAAGCCCGCGAAAGCCTTCCTACCCTGTTTGTTTTTTCACCTATGAAAAGTTTAGGTTGTTTTTTTAAAAAATTAAAGTCGCTGCGCGTCAATAACCGTACAAAAAAACCCTCAAAAAATAAGGAAAAAACTATTAAAATTATCGGAAGATTCCAATTTTAGTTGTGAGAAAATTTAAAATATTTAGACAAAAATATGATTGCCCAAAACCTGTAATCATCTCCAAGGCTTCTCCAGGCTAAAAGCTCATGGTTAGATTAAAGGAAACCTGATCCCCTAGTTTAAGAAAAAACCAACCCAGCTCATGTTGGCGTATGGGGTTTTCTGGATCCAGATGAAGATAAGCTAGAACAAGCGAGGTATCCACTAAAGCCACCCCTCCAAAGATTAAACTTTCATAAGGAAGCTGGGGAACGGGCTTACCTGTTAGTTGGGATTCTAAAAGCCTAAAACCCTCCCGCTGAATATAGAGACGCCAAACCGTATTAGAGGCGGAACAAGCCGCTTGCTCTGCAGTACCTTGAGGAAGTTCAGGCATGACTTTTGGGCTAGGAGTCCTTGGACGGGCTAGTAAGGACAAAGACGGAGGTGGAGAAACCTGAGGAGCCGAAAGGGCCGATGGATTTACCTCGGAATGGGAAGTCCCCAAGTCCCTAAGCCCTGATAAAGCTAAACCTGTCGACGCATTAGCCGTCAAGGGGCTGGGGCTTAGGGCTGCTGAATCAACTATTTTCTGACGCTCATGACGATTGGAAAAACTCAATGTAGGGGGAAGGGGCATTGGTTTCTTTTCCTTAAAAATCTACTTAATTAAAAAAGAGGTGAACTCTTATGCTAAGTTTTAAAGACTCTGTAAAGGCTAAATAATTTAATTTTATGATTATTTTTAATCTATACAAAGGCAATAAACCCTTAGCCTTTCCTTTAAATTTTCCACAAATTATCCCCAAGATCTGTGGATAAAATATTTTTTTCTAAAAAAATCAAAGCCCTAGCATCCACAAGCATTTTTCTATTTGACCACTTTATCTTGTTGTGTAACATGAATAGACGCACAAGATATTGTGTTTTCTCCTTCTTGGTCAATCCATCCCCAATTCCAGCCTGTTGGAAGTATGATATATTTTTGACTTTTTTTAAAAAAGTTAGAGGGAGTTTTTGTCGCTAAAAAATTGGCGTATTTAAAAAAGTTATACCATTTCAAATACTTAAAAAAGGGAGGATCCGTCATCATGGCACTCAAAGCGGTGGAAAAAACGGCACTAAGCCGTCCTAAAAACAAAAAAAACAACTCCATCAAAGGCCTTAAAGTCGCTAGACGGCATAGTCAGAAGGGTCAAGACCCACTTCAAGCGATTGATTATGAGTACCGTAAGAGTGTTATTACCAATCCCGATGGTTCGGTCGTCTTTGAGATGGACAAAGTCAAAGTTCCAACCGACTGGAGTCAATTAGCCACCGACATCATGGTTTCTAAGTATTTTCGTAAAGCAGGCGTCCCAGAAACAGGCCATGAAACCGGAGCTGATCAAGTGGTTGCACGAGTCGCTGAGACGATCCGCTGGGCTGGAGAAAAACTAGGTGGCTACTTTGCCTCTTCTGAAGATGCCCAAGCCTTTGAAGACGAACTCAAATACTTACTGATCACCCAACGAGGGGCTTTTAATTCTCCTGTTTGGTTTAATTGCGGACTCTATCATCAATATGGCATCGAAGGTTCGGGCGGTAATTATTTTTGGAATCCTCTCACCGATCAAATCGAACAAAGTAAAAATTCTTATGAACAGCCCCAATGCTCGGCCTGTTTTATTCAGTCGGTAGACGATGACCTCATGAGCCTCTTTGAACTAGCCAAAAACGAAGCTAGGCTTTTCAAGTACGGCTCGGGCACAGGCACCAACTTTTCCCATATTCGTGGCCATCAAGAAAAACTCTCCGGCGGTGGGACTTCCTCTGGCCTGATGAGCTTTTTAGAAGTCTTAGACCGCGGCGCTGGCGCTACTAAAAGTGGCGGTACCACCAGAAGGGCTGCCAAAATGGTTTGTCTAGACATGGATCACCCTGAGATTGTGGACTTTATTAATTGGAAAGTGCGGGAAGAAAAGAAAGTAGCTGCCCTCATTGCTGCTGGCTACTCCAGCGACTTTAATGGAGAGGCCTACCACACGGTAAGCGGCCAAAACTCCAACAACTCGGTGCGCGTCACTGACGACTTTATGAATGCTGTAGAAACCGGCAAAGAGTGGAAAACCAAAATGCGCACCACCGGCGAGACCTGCGAGGTCTTTGAAGCCAAAGACCTTTTTAAACAAATTGCCCAAGCCGCCTGGGCCTGTGCCGACCCTGGAGTGCAGTACGATACTACCATTAATAAATGGCATACTTGCAAAAACACCGACCGCATCCATGCCTCCAATCCTTGCAGTGAATACATGTTTCTTGATGATTCTGCCTGCAACCTCTCCAGCATCAACCTGACTAAATACCTCAAAAAAGACGGTAGCTGGGACGTCCAAGGCTACCAACACGCCATTAAAATTTTCTTTATGGCTCAAGAAATCTTGGTGGACTTTTGCTCCTATCCCACCGCTCCCATTGCTAAAAACTCCCATGACTATCGCCCACTGGGACTAGGCTATGCCAACTTAGGCTCGGCCCTCATGATCCAAGGCATTCCTTATGATAGTGCCGAAGGCCGGGAGACTGCGGCTGCTCTTACTGCTATCCTTTGCGGTTATGCTTATCGTACGTCAGCAGAGATGGCAGCCTCCAAAGGACCTTTTAATGGTTACGAAATCAACCGCGATCCCATGCTAGAAGTCATTGCTATGCATCAATCAGAAGCCCATCAGATTAATGACAAACACTGTCCTAAAAACCTGGTGGAAGCCGCCAGACAAGCCTGGGACGATGCTTATGCTTGGGGAGAAAAATACGGTTTTAGAAACGCTCAAGCCACCGTCTTAGCACCCACTGGCACTATTGGGCTATTAATGGACTGCGATACTACAGGTATCGAACCCGACTTTGCGCTGGTTAAGTTTAAAAAACTAGCGGGCGGAGGTTATTTTAAAATCATCAACCAATCCGTACCTAAGGCTCTACAAAGACTAGGCTACAGCGCCCGAGAAATCGCCGACATCGTTGCCTATGTGCGGGGCACCGCTAGCTTACAGGCCTCTCCTCACATCAACCGGGAAAGTCTAAAACTAAAGGGCTTAACCGAAGGAGAAATTGAAAAAATCGAAGGCACCTTAGAAACCGTCTTTGACCTAAGCCAAGCTTTTAGCGCCTGGAACTTAGGCCAAGAAACCTTGGACCGTTTGGGTATTTCTTGGAAAGAAGCTACTAAACCTGACTTTAATTTTCTTAAGTCCATTGGTTTTAGCTCTAAAGAAATTCAAGAGGCCGGTGACGTCATTGGCGGCCGCATGACCATCGAGGGCGCTCCTCACCTAAACCCCGAACACCTACCTATCTTTGACTGTGCTAACAAATGTGGCAGAGAGGGAAAACGCTTTCTTTCTCCCATGAGTCACGTCCGCATGATGGCAGCCGCTCAGCCTTTCATTAGTGGTGCTATCAGCAAAACGGTTAATCTTCCTCAAGAAACCACCGCAGAAGAGATCGAACAAATCTACCGCGAAGCTTGGCGTTTAGGCCTAAAAGCGGTGGCCCTTTATCGGGATGGTTGCAAACTAAGCCAACCACTCAACACCAAGGCCAAAGAAGACGAAAAAGAAGAAGTCCATCTAGAAGCCAAACCCGTCTTAAGACGCCGTCGCTTGCCTGCCAAGCGAGTGGGAGTCACCCAAGAAGCTCGAGTCGGCGGGCAAAAAATCTACCTCCGAACTGGAGAGTACGAAGACGGCACTTTGGGAGAAATCTTTATCGACATGCATAAAGAAGGCGCAGCCTACCGCAGTATGATGAACTGCTTTGCCATTGCCATCTCACTGGGTTTGCAATACGGCGTACCTTTAGAAGAGTTTGTCGAAATCTTCACCTTCACCCGTTTTGAACCTCAAGGACCGGTGGATCACCCCAATATTAAATTTGCTACTTCTATCGTGGACTTTATGTTCCGCTACCTTGGTTTAGAATACTTAGACCGAAGTGATTTAGTCCAAGTCAAACCCGACGCTTTATTAAAGACCGGGGAACAAAGCCAAGTCGAAGAACAATTAAAAGAAAAACGAGAAAATAGCACAATCACTCCTCAGGCAAAAACAAACAAACCTAAGTTAGAGGTGATTCAAGGAGACAAAGGAGAACAAGCAGTGGGCAAAGACGCCCTCAGTGGCCAGCTCTCTACCATGATGGGCGACGCACCTTTTTGTGACAACTGCGGACACATCACGGTACGTAATGGAGCCTGTTATAAGTGCCTTAACTGTGGAAGCTCCATGGGTTGTTCCTAGGCCAAGAGACTGGATTGAAAAAAATTAAAACCGGCTTACTTTAAAAAAGTAGCCGGTTTTTTTATTTCTTTTAATGTAAAAGCCAACAAATGTTAATTTAGACAACTGGGATCCCAAAGAAAGCGCTGCTTAGTGGCTGCTTGACTAACAACAAACTTAGAACATTTTAAATTA
>JAGRNM010000079.1 GCA_020440745.1 Deltaproteobacteria bacterium | reverse complement strand
ATCCGCATTTTGCTCTGGAGCAGCAATGATGAGACGGGTTGCTTGTTTAGATGGCTTTGGTTTTTTTTTATTCATAAAGGGTTAAAAACTCTTCTTCCGATAGGTCCACGTAGACATTTTTAATTTGGGTGTATTCTTCTAAACAATGGCGGGATAGATCTTTGCCATAACCGCTTTGTTTGTAACCTCCATGGGGGGCAAAGGGGCTGATCATGAGGTATTGATTAACCCAAACTTGGCCAGCTTTAATTTTTTTGGCCATTCTTAAGGCCCTTTTAATATCTTGGGTCCAAACCGCACTAGCCAGTCCAAAAGGTGTATCGTTGGCGATTTGTAGAGCTTCAGATTCAGTTTTAAATTTTAAGACGCTTAAGACTGGGCCAAAGATTTCTTCTTGGCAGAGTTTAAGGTCGTTGTTGGACGCTTCAAAGATAGTAGGTTCTATAAAATTGCCTTGGCTTAATTCGGGGTTTTTGGGGATAGAACCACCGGTTAATAGTTTCATACCGTTTTGTTTTCCCCATTCAATGTATTCTAAAATTTGTTGTTGTTGTTTGCGAGTAATCATGGGGCCCATGCGACTATCCCAGTCTAAAGGATCACCTAATTTAATTTTTTTGGTGCGTTCGACTAGTTGTTCTACAAACTTATCATAGATACCTTCTTGCAAAAGTAAACGACTGCCTGCGATGCAGCATTGACCACCATTAAAAAAAATGCCTGTTAGAGCAGCACTGACGGCTCGGTCTAAATCAGCGTCGTTAAAGACAATATTAGGAGATTTGCCTCCTAGCTCTAGAGTGCTTTTTTTAAGGTTGCTTGCAGCAGCTTTAAGTACGGTACGGCCGACTTCTGTTGAACCAGTAAAGGAAATTTTGGCCACCTGATGATGCTCGGCCAAGACTTGTCCTACTCCCCGTCCTGAACCTGTGACAATGTTGACAACACCTTTAGGTAAGCCTACTTGGTCAAAAATTTTAGCTACCTCTAAGGCACTACGGCTAGTCAGCTGAGCTGGTTTGTAAACTAAAGTATTGCCGGCTGCTAGGGCGGGGGCGGTTTTCCAAGCGGTAAAGAGAATGGGAAAATTCCAAGCACCAATGGCTCCGCAAACTCCCAGAGGTTCTCTTAAGGTAAAGTCCAAAGCTTCAGCGGGTACGGGTAGGACTTCTCCGGAAATTTGGGTTGCTAGATCGGCAAAGTATTCAAAGGTATCGGCTGCATAGTGGACATCCACAAGTTGGGTTTCAGTAATGGTTTTGCCCGAGTCTAAGCTTTCGACTTCGGCTAGTTCGTCGATTTTTTCTCTGATTTGTGCGCCAATGCTTCGTAAAAGCTGGGCTCTAGTTTGGCTTTGTCTTACATCGCTCCAGTCTGTTTCTTCAAAGGCCTCTTTGGCGGCCGCTACTGCTAAGTTGACATCTTCTGAGGTGCTAGCGGGGATTTTAGCTAAGACTTCTTGATTAAAAGGGTTTTGGGATTCAAAAAATTCTCCGCTGACGGAGTCTACAAACTCACCATTAATATATTGTTGATACTCTTGCATCTAAGCCTCCTTGTTGGTCTTCAACCTAGCTTTTTTTGGGGCAATAGGCAAGGCTAGTATGGACTTAAAAAGGTCTTTCCAATTTGACACCTAAGCGGCATCCGTGTTCAGGTGCGGCTCAAATTTTAACTAAGGTTTTTAAAGATGGCTAAAATATTAGATGGAAAAGCTTTAAGCGAAAAATTAAAGGCCCAACTTGCCCAAGAGGTAAAAAAATTACAGGATAAGTCTGGTATCACTCCTGGCTTGGCGGTAGTCATTGTAGGAGAGGATCCCGCCAGTCAGATTTATGTTCGTGGTAAAGTTAGGGCTTGTGAAAAAGTGGGTATTCAGTCCTTTCATCATGCTTTACCAGCAGAGACTTCCGCTGATTTGTTAAAGCATTTAATTGAACAGCTTAATCAAGATCCTCAGGTTCATGGTATTTTGGTCCAGTTACCTTTGCCGGGGGCTTTAAAGGATTTAAAAGTCACAGAGTTAATTAATCCTGAAAAAGACGTGGATGGTTTTCATCCCATTAGCCTGGGACGCTTGATAACGGGAGAAAAGGGTTTTCGCTCCTGTACACCTTTTGGCATGATGAAGATGTTGGAGTCCATTGACTATGATCTCGCAGGTAAAGAAGCCGTGGTTTTAGGAAGAAGTAATATTGTGGGTAAGCCCATGGGCATGATGCTTTTAGAAAAAAATGCCACTGTGACTTATTGTCATAGCAAAACAAAAAATCTGGAAGAAAAAATTAAAGCTGCCGATGTCTTAGTAGCGGCGGTTGGTAGGCCAAATTTTGTGCCCGGTGATTGGATTAAGCAAGGAGCAGTCGTTTTGGATGTGGGGATTAATCGCCTAGCAGATGGTAAAGTAGTCGGGGATGTGGATTTTGAAGGCGCTTCTAAAAGAGCTTCTTATATTACTCCAGTGCCTGGTGGCGTGGGACCCATGACGATTACCATGCTTTTATGGAATACGGTAGAGGCTGCAAAAAACAAGGAATAAGGCTTTGTCAAAATTAGAAAAAGAATTAAAAGATTCTCATTTTGTCATCACTAGCGAAATCGCTCCACCCAAAGGACCGGACCTAAAAGAGTTTTTTGAAGCTGCCCGTGCAATCAAAGACAGGGTGGTTTCGGTTAATGTGACTGATAATCAGCGTTCTATGATGCGTCTTAGTTCTTTAGTGGCCAGCCATTTTTTAATTAAAGAAGGAATAGAGCCTATCTACCAATTAGCTTGTCGGGATCGTAATCGCTTGGCCTTGCAATCCGATCTTTTAGGAGCGGCCGCTTTAGGTATTGAAAATATTTTACCCCTTACTGGAGACCCCGTTAAAGCAGGTGATCAGCCTGAGGCTAAGGGGGTTTTTGATTTTCATTCTATTCGTTTAATGGAAACGGTCCAAAAGTTATGCCAGGGTTTAAGTGATAGCGGTACTAAGCTTAATGCTTCTTGTCGTTTTTTTGTCGGAGGGGCCGTTGATCCCAATCGTTTTGGCAGCGAGGCTTTTGAAAAAAAATTAAAGGAGAAAGTGGCTGCAGGAGCTAAGTTTTTTCAGTCCCAGCCGGTTTATGATTGGGGAAAAGCCAAAGCTTTGAAAGCCTTGGCCGATACCTTAGGAGTCAAAGTGCTTTTTGGAGTTATTTTAATTAAGAGTGCCAAACAGGCTAGGTTTTTAAATAAAATTCCAGGCATTGTTATTCCAGAGGATTTAATCGAAAAATTTGAAAAGGCTCACCGACCTTTAGAGGTAGGTGTGGCTTACGCTGCTGAAGAGATTAAGCGCTTTCAGGACTTTGCCCATGGGGTTCATGTGATGACAGTGGGTAGAGAGGATCTAGTGCCCGCCATCTTAGATCAAGCAGCTTTATAAGCTTTTAGTAGGGATCTAATTGTTAAGGTTTGAGTCGATAACCTTTTTTGAAAATCCAAGTTAATAAAGTCAAGCAAGCTAACAGAAAGACTCCAATCATGATTAAGCTCCAATGAAGACTGACATCTGAGTTTTCATAAAAGCTCCATCTAAAGCCACTAATCAAATAAACCACCGGATTAAAAAGAGAGATTTTTTGCCAGAGGGGAGGGAGCATTTTGATTGAGTAAAAGCTTCCCCCCAAAAAAGTCAGAGGTGTGATAATTAAAAGAGGAATGATTTGGAGTTTTTCAAAGCCGTCTGCCCAGATGCCAATGATAAAGCCAAATAGGCTAAAGGTAATGCAAGTAAGTGACAAAAAGGTCATCATCCAAATGGGATGCTTGATTTCTAAAGGAACAAAGAAGCTAGCGGTGCCTAAAATAATAACGCCGACGATCATGGATTTGGTAGCCGCAGCTCCCACATAACCAATGACTACTTCTATTGCAGAGAGAGGGGCCGAGAGTACTTCATAGATTGTGCCAGTAAACTTGGGAAAATAAATACCAAAGGAGGCATTGGAGATGCTTTGGCTTAATAGGGAGAGCATGATGAGGCCGGGTACAATAAAAGAACCATAATCCACTCCGTCGATTTCTTTCATGCGAGAACCAATGGCTGAGCCAAAGACTACAAAATAAAGGGTGGTTGAAATAACTGGCGAGGCAATGCTTTGGGTCAAGGTACGCCACATGCGGGTCATTTCAAAGAGATAGATGGATTTAATGGCTCGGTAGTTCATTTTTCTTTTACCAACTGAACAAAGATATCCTCTAAAGAGCTTTGCTGGCTGTGAAAGTCTTCATAAGCGATATTGGCTTCATGGATTTTTTCTATTAGTTGATAAACTCCTTTGTCTTTTTGAGAGGCATCGTAGGTGTAAATGAGTTGTTTTTTGTCTTGGCTTAGTTCTAATTTTTTATCAGCAAGACTGGCAGGGATTTTTTCTAATGGATTTTTTAAATCAATTTTTAGTTGTTTGCTTCCTAGTTGATGCATGAGGGTGTTTTTGTCTTGGGTCAAAATTAATTTGCCTTGATTGATCACCCCAATGCGATCAGCCATTTCTTCGGCTTCTTCAATATAATGGGTGGTTAAGATAATAGTCACTCCTGACTTGCGCAGAGCTTGGACTTCTTCCCACATGTTATTTCTTAAGTCCACATCCACACCAGCAGTGGGTTCATCTAAAAATAAGACTTTGGGTTCATGGGAAAGAGCTTTGGCGATTAAAAGCCGCCTTTTCATGCCGCCGGAGAGGGTTAGGATCTTATTGTCTTTTTTATTTTAAAGAGACAGTTTTTTAAGAATACTCTCAATATAATCCGGGTTGGGTGCTTTGCCAAACAGCCCCCGACTAAAAGAGACGCTAGCCCAAACACTTTCAAACATGTCGGTGGTTAGTTCTTGAGGAACTAGTCCAATAAGAGAGCGGGTTTTGCGATAATCTTTAATAATATCATAACCATCTACTAGTACTTGGCCCGAGCTAGGATTGATTAGTCCGCAGATAATGCCAATCAAGGTAGTCTTGCCGGCTCCATTGGGACCTAAGAGGGCAAAGATTTCGCCTTCTTTAACTTCTAGATTAATCTCTTGAAGAGCTTGAAAACCACCTGAGTAGGTTTTTTGTAGGTTGGAGATGGTAATAATAGGTTTCATGGTGTGTCAGTTTTTTAATAGCTTTAAGGTTGTTTTTTTTAGCGCTGATAACTTGCTTTGGCAAAGAAAAAGAAAAGCCATGACAAGGGGCTCTATGCTATGCTTGGCTAATTTTTTTAGGAGGTTAAAATATGTCAAAAGTTTTTTGGATATTGAGTATTCTTACTTTGTTTTTAAGTAATCCTCTTAAGGCAGAGGTGGATTACGATCTTTATCTGTATAGAGATATTCCTATTTATGTGAGGGTTTTTGGTAAACTTAGTAATAAGGGCACTCAAGATATTGAGATTACTAAAGTCTCTTGTCCTGAAATTTCTAAAGATATTTCTTTTCTTAAGCATATTGATGATGAGGTGGGGGATACTTATGAAAAAGTCGATAAGCTTTCTATTAAAGCTAAGGAGACTTTGATTTTAAAAGAAGGGGATCAAGCCTTTTTGATTAACATGATGACAAGTCCCCCTAAATCTCTAGATAGAAGTAAAGCCTATATCCTTGAGATGACGGTTCTAGAAGGAGGTAAAGAGAGAGTGGATAAGATTGAATTGAAGTTTAAATAAGTGTGAAATGTTTTGTTTTTTTCCTCTTATCTAAATTTATAGTCTGTGGGGGTAGTTCTGGGGATCAATTAGAAATCTTCCCTTTATCATGAAAGCTTGTGCACTTAGTGCTAGTTGAGAGGGGTAATTTTATTAATGTCTTCGTGTTGATTTTTGTGAGTGCCTTTTTTTATGTTTTGGTCGAGGTCTTAGTTGAAGAGTGTGGTCCTTAAGTGTGTTTGGGTTTTTGATTAGTTTGTTTTGTTTTAGAGTTGAGTTTGATGCTTGAGCTAATTTTAATAAAGCGGCGGCGATTTGTTTAAGCTCACAATGGAGCTCTGTTTGGTATGTGTGAAGTAGGGCTTCTTCGTTTTTAAGGTTTTCTTTTTCTATGATGTTTTGGATTTTGTTTTTGAGGCTTGTTTTTTCTTGAGAAGGTTCTTGGCTTTCTTTTAAGTTTAAAGGAGTCATTTTTTGTTTAGTGACTTTTTCGATACCCATTAAGAGGTGTTTTTCTTCTGGTTTTACAAACAGGATGGCCTTGCCTTGCCGTCCGGCGCGTCCGGTGCGGCCAATGCGGTGGACGTAAGACTCGGTATCTTTGGGAATATCAAAATTAATTACATGACTAATACGATCCACATCCAGACCACGGGCAGCTACGTCGGTGGCCACCATGATGTCTAGCTGACCTTTTTTAAAATTAAGCACCGTTTTTTCTCGGGTACTTTGGGCCATGTCTCCATTAAGAGCCGCCGAGGCATAGCCTTGTTTGGCTAATCTTTGGGCTAGGCGCTTGGTGCCGTGTTTGGTGCGCATAAAGATTAAAACCCCATCGGGGTTTTCGCTCTTTAAAATATTAAACAGAA
>JAGRNM010000078.1 GCA_020440745.1 Deltaproteobacteria bacterium | reverse complement strand
AAAGAAAGAACTTTTTTTAATTTACTCTTAAGCCCCCAAAGCCAAGGTCCTTCTATATTTTGGGTCAAAGCTCCCAACCTCCCTTCCTCTCAAGAAAAAACACTCCAAATTTCAGCAAAGTCTTCAGAATTTTGGAAAGACATTTTAAAAACTTTATTTACCCAAGCAAGCTCCATTGAGCTTTATCAAAAAAACCTCCCACTAGCTCAAAATAAGCTGGATGTAGGGGGTCAAAAACTCTCCATCCCCCAAAATACCAAGTTAGAACTAATCCTAAAAGCCGAGCAAGGAGAGAACGACCAAGTCCATCTGTTAGGTGGAATACTCTGTTTTAGAGATCATTATCCAAAGATAGAAAGAATAGGAAAAGATCTTAGTATCGAAGGTCTCACGCTTCGCGCCCAACGGAAAAACTTAAGTATAAAAGAAAGAAAAACCATCCGCAAACAACACCTTTGTCAAGATTACAAAGACCTCAGTCAAATTTCCGATCAAGACTTAAAAACCCTCAATGGTTCTGCCAAAGGCTTTGCTATCCATGTCTCCTTCTTACACGATAAACCTGTCCTTAGTTGGCTAGCTCATATTGCTAGAAAAACCTGGGTTAAGCCTCAAGAGACAACAGGTCTATGGAGCATGGCCCAATCTCTAATTAATTTTTCAGGAAAAGAACCCATAAAAGTTCAGACAAACTCTGACAAAACCCAAGACGATAGCCAAATCTTAGACCTTCTAGGTCTTAATAACTTCTTAGAAATTGACCTAGAAGACTTGCGTAAAAAATCCGACAAAGAACTTCCACAAGGAAGCATCAGCCTACAAACAAATCAAGAAATGGTCTTAGAAACTCCACAAGGACAGCTCAAACTACCCAAAGGAAGCCACATTACCATCCAATACATCCTTAGACCAAACACCACGCACAAAGATCAAGCTAGACTAGAGTTAAGACTTCATCTACCTAAAACACAAAAAGCCTATGAAGGCATTTTCCCCATGGGAGCCTTGACGGCAGTCAATGGCAAACTAAGCTTTGAAAGTCTAGAAGTCCAAATCCCTTTTGACCTAAGCATCCAAAATAAAAAAATAGCGGGCCTACACTTAACTACCCAAGAGATTGAGCTTAGCTTAGAAAAAGTCACCACCTCCCAAGTAAAATGGGACCATGAAGACTCGGGTTTAAAATTAGAACTAGATCAAGTTCAAATAGCAAAATTAAGCTACGATCCTCAAAAGAAAACGATCCACTTTGAAAAAATCAAAGTCAAAGGCCAAGGGCAACAGACCTTAGAAGACTCCAAAGCTAAGAGGCAATTAAAGTTAGAAAATTTTAAGGTGCAATCCTTAGACTTAAGCTTAGAGCAAAAACAAAACGGTCTATGGACCTATCAAGTCGCTGCACAAGAGATTAAATCGGGCGTGGTTAAGTTAAATCAGGATGAACTCGGCAGCGTCACTTTAAGAAAAGCCACTATCCCTCAATTAATTTGGAGCCAAGACGAAAAATTTAAACAAATCAGCCTCCCTCAATGGGAAGGAGAATTGTCTGTTAGTACTAAAGGCATTGAAGGAAATTTTTATTTTGAAAAATCAGAAGAAGAAACACTGCAAAAAATAAAAAACGATGAAGCGAAAAAGCCACAAAATAAAGATGAACCAATAAACCAAAAACCAGAAAACAAACCTTCTCTTTACTGGTCACAAGACTTAACTAATCCCGAATCTCACCAGCTAGCACTAACAAGCCCTCTCCTTGCTTGGGAGCTTGAATCTAAGAATCCAGAAGCTATAAAAATGAATCGAGAAGACAACTACATAAGAGAAGCAAACTTATTAATTAGTTCCAAAGGCATTGATCTAAGCGGAGAGATCCATCTCCAACCCGACATGACCTATACAACCAACTTAGATAAAAAGAAAATCCAACTCAGTCACATGAAAGCAGAAGGACTAGCTAGTCTCAAGCTTAGAAAAGCTAAAAAAACAGGAGAAGCCCATCGCTTAGTCATTAATACAAACCCTAAAAACAGCCAAGGCCTCTACTTATATACTCATCTTAATATGGGCCAAATCCAAGCACGCGCTAGCAGTATGTTAAGAGGTGCCGAATTTAGTCTAAAAGAGCAAGGCCAACTCAAATTAGAAAAAATCCAAGGCTCTCACTTAAAAGTACTCCCTAAGGGTAAAAAAACCTTTTTAAAGAGCTTAGTCCAAAAAACAGTCGGAACAACTGACCTAAGCTCCTTAAAAGAAGTTCCCCAGTCCAATGAAAATAGCGACTCCCAAATCTGTGGAGAAGAAAATTTTTGGGAAGAAATGGCCAAACGCCTACCTAACTTTCCCAAAGACACAGGGGATACTGGTGAGTTTATTTACATACAAAACTACTATCTAGACTCCAAAGGATTAGCCACAGCCAAAGCCAAGAATGCCTTAATGTATTTTTATAGTCCCCTCGATGACAGCTTTTTTCGTCTAGATATTGCTGATTACCCAAACAAAGGTAAAGGTTTTCATAGCAAGGGCAAACTGCCCCTCTCTGATGAAGGTAGCTACCTAGAAATTGCAGAAACAGAATCTTCAGAGCAGCGTTGCTTTGATTATTCCCAAGAGGGTTTTGAAATTTATATAGAAGAAGAAGCTCCCTTAGAGAGACAAGAAATTTTAACCTTATCTAAAAGCGAAAAAGAAAAATAAAAAAATTTTATCAAAAATTATTTAAAACAATAAAAAGATCAAAAAAAGAAGCAACCTATCTTAAAAAGCTCCGAAAATAAAAACGGCAGGGTTCTTAGCGTCCAAGGTTACCACTAAAAAATCCCTAATAACTCATTAAAAAATCACTAATTTTTATCAGTTTTATTAATAAAACCATTAATAAAGGATAACCATGGCAGACTTTTCTTTGAATAAGCTCCTTGAAACCGGTCTAAACTTGGCCAAAGAAGGCACTGATTTATGGCACCATACTCGAGAGAGTGCAGACGAGCATTTAGGCATCGAAGAAGGAAGCGTCATTGATAGCTTCTTAGACACACTAGAAGACTATAGCCCCCTTAATCTAGCCCAAAAAGCACTTCAACCTGTCTCGGAAGACTTTAAGATAAGGTTAAGTTTTTCTGCCGACACCTTACCTCGCCTCTACAAACTAGATGCTGAAAAATCTAAAAAAATTACAAAATCGAACTCAGACAAAAGCAGAATAGAAGAAAACACTGCAGAAAACACTCAAACTAAGCCAGCCGATCAAAAGCCAGAGGAAGAAGACGGCTCTATCTTAGGCACTTTGTTAAAAGTTGGTGCAGCAGTGGGCGTGGCAGGTGGTATTTATTTAGCTGGCAAGGCTTTGCTGGCAGGCACCTTAGCCGGCGGTGTAAGCTTGGGACTTAGGGTTTTAGTAGCTGAACTAGCCGCGACAGGAGGTGTTACATTAGGAACAACCGCTGCTGCGGGAAGCGCTGCTGGCACTACCACCTTAAGCACCACTACCACAACTCTACTTAGTCAAGCAGGTCAAGCTACAAGCGGATTAGTGCAAGGAGCCAGCCGTGCTGTAGTGGGCGCTTTAAGATTAATCCTACCCACTACCCCAACTACGATAGGCATCACTATTGCCGGCGCTAGCGCTCCTCTTGCAGGAGAGGCCACCTGGACCTTGATCGACTATTTGACAGAAGCAGTCTGTCAAGAAACAAGGGGAGACCTTGCAGAAGGAATAGGAGCTGGAAATAGCGCTATGAATACTTTACCAAGGCCCTCCCTTTTTCAAATCATGCAAAGAGATGGCCTGCTCAACAAACAAACTTTAAACAAGCTCTCAGGTCTGGAAGATGGTCCAAGACGTCTTGAAATCTTAAGAGAAGCTCTTTCTCCTGATGCCTTAGCCAACTTAGAAAGTAATAAAATCTACGAATACGTTAAAACAGCTGAAGCTCTAAAGAAAATCGGAGAAGCAGACACAGCAAATTATTTAGCCAACACCATCATGGACAGTCTAAACCATCCTGACTGTCCTCTTTCTACCGATGAAAAAGGTCAAGTTTTTGCCGATTGCTTAAGAATACGAAGCCGCCTATAAAACTTATCAACTTTGCATTAATCCTTCAGGGCTTGTATTTTGATGGTTTTTACAATCTCCTCCAAATCTGCCCTCTTAGCATTGGTCTCATCTTGTCGGCTCACAGCACTGATTAAAAAAGCATAATCGGCTCTGGGCATCACTAACCACAAACTAGAGTTAGCCCGAGTCTGGCCTTGCTGAACCAACTGCATCTGATAACTCATCCTAGCAAAGGCTCCATGATTTCCAGAGAAGTCAATGGCTCTGGCTTCTTCTTCTAATTTAAAATCCGGCAAGAGACTTTCCAAAGATTTAATCATACCCCTTAAAAGCAACTCCGGGTCTTTTGCAGCCACTGATTTTTTTGGATCAGTGGTATCGACCGACTTTAAAGTAACACGAACATTAGGATTAATATCCTTTAAATAATCCGAAGGAAACTTAGAAAGGGCCACCACCGGTGTCTTGCCATAATGAGACAACAAATCACCAATACTAAACTTTTCTTTTGTTAAAGGAGCTTTTAAATCTTGAAAAAAATACCAATCAGCGGGTTTTTGGATACTAAAATTTAAATCCTTGACCTCAACCTTTTGGGCCTCTCCCGCCCTTAAAGGAAAAGATAACAAAATAAAAAATAGAAATACCTTTAATCTAAAAGACATCTTCCCTCCTAAAAATATATAATTAACCTAAGTTTCCTCCCCCTCTTCCGAAGGCGGGGGTAAGGCAATAACCTCCGGAGGATAAACCTCTAACTCCAAGTCAATCTTTGCTGCAAAGTTTTCTAAAGTATCCCTAATGTGCTCAACCGAAGAATGCCCATGATTTTCTAAAAGCACGGTCAAACGACCTCGAAGCCCTTTTAAAAAAATTTTTCCTTTTTGACTGCGCTTCTTTTGCACCATACTGAGGCAAGCACCCACATTAATCCCATTAATAATGAGTTCTCCGTCTTCTAGATGAAAACTAACACCCTGAATCGTCTCATTAAATTTCTTTTTAATACGGCCATAAACCTTAGCTAGAAGCGCATTGACCAAACCAAAAAGTCTTCCCAAGGCCTCAGTGTCTTCTACATGAAGCATGGCCCAATCACGGTAACGACCCAGCCTTCTGGCAAGGTTAGTCCAATAATATGCCCCCATCTGACTCAGATTAGTAGAAACATGCTCGGCTAAGTCTTGCCCATTAAGCAAAAGTTTACCTTTCTTAAAATCAAAGTTTTCGCCTTCGATATTAAAACGCCAAGCCTGGGGCTGCAATGCAGAACGCTGATCCTCAGCCGTCAGCGGACGCTGATCCACACGAGGAGGCAAATTTTGGATTTGTCTTAAATCAACCATGTTTTTTGCTTAGATTAAAACTAGTCTTTATTCATTAAAAATAAACTATAAAAACATAAACCTAAATAAGGCACTTGATTCCTTTTGACTAGTATGAAAGTCTCCCCCCGTGGTCAAGGAAGCTAAAATAACTCCCCATGGTATGCAGGTGGGAAATCTAGAACTCATCTGGGCCGTTAATTCTAAGGATTTCTTTTTTTCTAACTCTCTTTTTATCGATGACACTGAGGCCATGGTTGTGGACCCTAGTGCTAACTTCAGTTATTTAGAACATTTAGCCAGCTCAAAAAGGGTCTCTCAAGTTTTAAATACCCACTTTCATATTGACCACCGCAGTCTTAATCACCTTTTTAAAGACGCTCGTTTTCTCTGTCACAAAAAAGACCTTAGGGCACTTTTAAGTTTAGATAATTACCTCAAATTAGCAGGAAAAGAAAAAAACAACGAGTACGTCCTATGGCTTCAAAAAATTTTTTCTGCCCTCAATCTAGGCCAAGCCCATGTGGACGAAACCCTCTTGGATCAACAAACTCTACCTTTAAAAGACAGTGAGGTTCGCGTGGTCCACTTACCAGGGCATACCCCTGGCCACATTGGCCTTCACTTTATGGACTTAGATTTACTTTTTGTCAGCGACGTTGACCTTACTCCTCTAGGCCCTTGGTACGCAGGGACTACTAGCAATATTGACCAATTTTTAGCTTCCTTACAAAAAATTAAAACCTTCCATTGTCGCTACTACGCCAGTAGTCACGGAAGTCGTCTTTATGAACCTGAAACTTTTTTTGAAAAACTACAACGCTTTGAAGATGCCTTTCGTATCCGTGATGAAAAACTTTTAGAAGCCCTTCAAGAATCACCTAAAAGCCTAGAAGAACTCGCCCAAATTGGTATTATTTATCGAAAAGTTTGGCTTAAAAAAGATCCCCTCAAACAAAGCTTTGAAAAACAAATGCTAGAAAAACATCTTCAACGCTTAGAAAAAGCCGGACAGGTCCATTGGGAAGAAGGCCAATGGAATAAAGCCTAAAACAAAACTAAGTAATTTTTATTTTAAGAGCCAGATACCGGCAACGATTCCACCAATAGCTAAAAGTCCCCCTATCACTCCTAAAGCCATGGCTGTTCTTTTT
>JAGRNM010000077.1 GCA_020440745.1 Deltaproteobacteria bacterium | reverse complement strand
TGATTGTTGATGTCAAAACCCGCTTGCTTTAAGGCAATTAAAATTTCCAAAGCGGTAGCTGCATTTTTAAGGATATACTCACCCAAAGTATTTAGTTTTAAATGCTCTAAGGGCCCATAGGAAAAATCACTAGCAGGACCCTGCACGGACTTAGGCATTAGGGGTTTAGCCCCCAACATCTTGGCTGATTCCATTAAAAAAACTCTGACTTTTAAATCCATAGGTCCTAAGATAAGGGGTCTGTCCTTTCTAGCAACGGCTAATTTTTCCTTGGCGATTTCAAAAAGAGAATCCCCTAAGACCTCTGTATGATCTTTAGCAATAGAGGTAATGGCCGAGACTAAAGGATCCACTACATTAGTAGCGTCTAGTCTAGCGCCTAAACCCACTTCTAAAAGGGCTAGAGAAATTTTTTTTCTTTTAAAGACTTCAAAAGCTAAGACCGTAACCTTTTCAAACCAAGTCAATCGCTCTCCACTTTGGTTTAAGATTTCTCCTGCGGGATTTAAAATATTTTTGGCTAAAAGCTCTTGCAACACCTCCTCTAAAAAGGCTTCCGAGACTTCTTGGCCACCTACTCGAATACGCTCAGTAAAGCTTTCTAAATGAGGTGAAGTATAAGCCCCCACTAACAAACCCGCTTCCAAACAAACCGACTCGACTAGCCTTAAGGTAGAACCCTTACCATTAGTGCCAGCGATTAAAACGCTGGGATAGACTGACTCCGGATGGTCAAGACGCATCAAAACTTCTTGGATACGCTCCAAACCTAGTTTTTTATGACTATATTCTTGAGAGCTTGCTTGTAAGAATTTTTGCAACATTATTAAAATTAATAATTATTTTAGGAGTTTATCATAAAGGCTCTATTTAAATAAAAAAACCCACAACTTTTCAAACACTTAGCCGATAATCTTTTTAAGGAACCGGGCTTTCAAGTTTTTATCTTGGATAAAGCCTTTATCTTACCAAAAACTTAAAAGGAAAAGCATGCTTAATAAAATACTCCCCCTAAGCCAAGCTCTTGTAGAAAACGGTAGTGATCTACTTCAAGAAGTGGCTTCAAGCTTTTCAGAATATAGCGTCCTTACTCAAACTCCAGGTACTCAAGAAAATACGCAAGCTTTAAAAAACGCTTCTGAGGACGCCCGCTGGGATCAAGAATTTAACCCTGAGTTTCCCGATGAACAAGTTAATCGTGAACTTGCAGAACCCATCAAAGAAAGCGCCTTAGCAAGAGCTAAACTTGCTGAAGCCTTATCATCGGGTAACTCGTCAGCCATGCTTAGGCTTTCGACAAGACTCCACACCGCTAACAAAAACCTCAATCAAGTAATCGATCAAATCAACAGTGAAAAATCCAAATGTTATGAAGGTGAAGGAAGATGGGGAGAGAACAATTTTAGAGAGTGCAATGCCTTGGGAGCGCCTTTACGTTCTTTAAAAACCTATGCCGAAAGCAATGAAGTAAGTTCTAATTTTTTAATCAGTGCTGTCTGGATGTATGGCGCTCATGCAGCCAAGGATTGGGCAAAAGAAAATCTACCCAAAGCTGACTCTACAAAGATTACTCAAGATCCAAACAGCGTGGCGCTCAACTAAAATAATTAATCCTTTATTTTCTTTAGGGCTTCTTGCAAGGATTTGATCTCTTTTAACTTATCCTTGGGCATGACTAGGGTAGCTTCTTCACTATCCACCACCACTAGATCCTCTACTCCAAACAAGACTAAAGGCTTATTCCCTTGATTAATGGCCAAATTATGCTTGGCGTCTAAGAAAAAACCTTTGCCCTTTTTAGCATTGCCTTCTTGATCCTTAGGCAAAATTTCGTCCAAAGCCTTAAACCCTCCCACGTCACTCCATCCAAAATCCGCTGGCACCATTAAGACCAAAGAAGCCTTTTCCATCACCGCATAGTCCACACTGATAGAAGGTAAAGTTTCATAAAGCTCTTCCAAACTCAAAGTACCTTCACTAAATTTTTTAAATAAATCATAAGACTCAGAATGGTGTTTAGCAAACTCCTCTAAAAAAACTTTCGCCTTCCAAACAAACATACCGCTATTCCAATAATAATGACCTGTCTCCAAATATTGACGGGCTCTTTTTGCCTCGGGTTTTTCGTGAAAAGATTTTAAATGGGCATAACCTTCTTGGACCTGACCTACTTCTAAATAGCCATAAGCGGTAGAAGCGTGATCGGGAGGAATCCCAAAGGTCACTAGAGCGTTTTTTTCTTTAGCTAATTGAAAGGCCTTCTCTAAATTTTTGATAAAATGCTTCTGATCTTGATCAGGAATATAATGATCCGCCGGGAAAACCGCCATCAAGGCTTCTGGATCTTGTCTGGATACTTCCATGGCTGCCCAAACCAAGGCCGCCGCAGTATTTTTGGCCTGGGGCTCTAAAAGAATTTGCCCAAGGTCAAAAGCCGGCAGATACTTCTTAAAAAGAGTTTTATGGGACTGAGCTGCCACAATCCATAAAGAATCTAGCTGACAAAGCTGTAAGCGCTTTAAAGTTTCTTCTATTAAACTAAACTCAGAAAAAAGCTTTAAAAATTGCTTAGGACAATCGGGTGTAGAAAGAGGCCATAGACGAGTCCCTGCCCCCCCAGCCAAAATCACCCCATGGGCACTTGATTTTTTATTTACTTCTAAATTCTTGGGCATGAATTTCAAATTTTTTTAATAGTTTTTTAAAATTACTACGATCCATGCCTGCCTTAGCACTGGCATGGCTTAAGTTGCCTTGGCTTTGGTTCAATAACTGCCTTAAATAGGACTGATTAAAACGCTTCATGGCCCTAAGCTTAGCTTCTTGGTAAGTCAAATCTTCTAAGTTTTCTTCAGAACTCCAGTTTTCTTCTTTTAAAAGAAAATCCGGCAAATCACAGATCCTTAAGCTACGACCTTGGGACAAAACCACAGCCCGCTCAATAATATTTTCTAACTCTCTAACATTACCAGGCCAGGAGTAACGTTGCAAAATATGCAAAGCCTCCCCACTGATCTTCTTTAAGTCTTTGTTAAGACGGGCACTATACTCTTTTAAAAAATGCTGAGCCAAAAGGGGAATATCCTCGCTTCGGCTTCTTAGGGGTTTTAAGTGAATAGGAATCACGTTAAGCCGATAATAAAGATCTTTTCTAAACTTACCCTTAGTAATTAAATCCTCCAAGTTTTGATGGGTGGCACTCAAAATACGCACATCACAACGCTGGACCTTATCTTCTCCTAGACGACAATACTCACCTTCTTGCAAAACCCTTAGTAGTTTGACCTGAAAGTCAGAGGAGACTTCTCCGATCTCGTCTAAAAAAACCGTCCCTCCATCACTCGCTTCAAAAATGCCCTTCTTATCGTTAATCGCTCCCGTAAAGGCTCCCTTCACATGACCAAAGAGTTCACTTTCTAAAATATCCTTAGAAAGAGCAGCACAGTTAACCGCCCTAAAAGGTCCTTGAGACCGAGTACTATGACGATGAAGGGCCTGAGCTACTTTTTCTTTACCCGTACCCGATTCACCAGTGATTAAAACACTAGCCGTACTGTTTTCTAAGGCTTTAACCAGTTGGTAAACCTCTCTCATCGCGGCAGAGGATCCCACTAAGTCTTCAAAGGCAGAAATAATCTCGTTTGGTTGAGTCATGGACGCTATCTTAAGCAAAAAATGAGGCTTAAAAAAGCTTAAATTCTTTAAGCTCCTTAATAAAAGCCTAGATGTAAATTTTTTGTCTAGCCAAAGGACTTAAAAGCACCGACCAAAGGAAAATCTTGATTTTTAATTCAAAGCCCATTAGCCAAGGCCCACTTTGGCTTCATCACTTACATATGCTTCCGCCGGGGTTAGTATTGACGAAGGCAATGCCTTTGTCAAAGACCTGGGCCCCATGGTGCAAAAAACCCTGCGGCCAGAAGTCATTAAACACGCTCCAGGCTTTGCCGGGCTTTTTAGCCTCAGTGGACTTAAGCTTAAAAACCCTGTCCTGGTTGCTTCTACCGACGGTGTGGGTACCAAACTCAAGCTTGCTCAAGAATTAAAACTACTTAAAGGATTAGGCCAAGACCTGGTTGCCATGTGTGTTAATGACCTCTTGTGCACAGGCGCCCAACCGCTTTTTTTCTTAGACTATTACGCCTGCGGCCAACTGGATCGTAAGCAAGCTCTCGAAGTTTTAGAGGGACTCACCGAGTCCTTAGCCAGCATCCAATGCCCACTCTTAGGGGGAGAAACCGCAGAAATGCCTGGCCTCTACCAAAAAGGCGACTTTGATCTAGCAGGCTTTGCCGTGGGTGCCGTGGAAAGAGAAGAAATACTAGATGGCTCCAGCATTGCCGTGGGTGACCGCGTCCTAGGCCTGGCTAGTTCGGGACTCCACTCCAATGGCTACAGCTTGGTGAGAAAAATCATTGCAGAAGCCCAATTAGACCTAAGACAAAGCTACGGCTTAGACCAAAGCCTGGGCAAGGCTCTCTTAGAACCCACCCGCCTTTATGTTCAAGCGGTCCTTAAACTTAAAAAAGAATTTAAACTTCTAGGCCTTGCCCACATTACCGGTGGAGGCTTGTTAGAAAACCTACCCCGTGCCCTACCAGAAAGCGCCCAGGCCCAACTATCCTTAAAGGCTTGGACACGACCTAAGCTTTTTGATCTTTTACAAGAAAAAGGCCACATCGAAGAATCAGAAATGCTCCGAGTATTTAATTGCGGCATTGGCTTTTGTATGATCGTTCGCCCTGCCGAAAGCCAAGAAGTCTTAGAACGTTGCCAAGGCTTGGGCATCCCCTGTTGGGACCTAGGGGTTATTGCCCACAGAAAAAACCCACAAGATCCTAGTATTGTCTTTGAATCATGACCCCACCTCTTCAATTAGGCATTCTTTTAAGCGGTCGCGGCAGCAATATGCAGGCCATCCATCAATCCATTACAAAGGGCAAACTTCACGCTCAAATTAAAATCATTTTAAGCGACCAGCCCCAAGCCGGAGGCCTAGCCTATGCCAAAACCCATGGCTTAGCCCATCAAAGCATTCCAAAAATCAAAGGAGAAAGTCTGGAAGACTACGAAAAAAAACTCCTGCAAGTCCTCCAAAAAGCCCAAGTCGACACCATCGTCTTAGCTGGTTTTATGCGTCTTTTAAGTCCCTATTTTTTAAAACACTATCCCGACCGGGTTCTTAATATTCACCCCAGTCTTTTACCCAATTTTCCCGGTCTAGCAGCTCAAAAACAAGCCCTCGAAGCAGGTGCCTCCGAATCAGGCTGCACCGTACACTTTGTAGACGAAGGCTGTGACACTGGTCCGATCATTGACCAAAGAAGGGTTTCAGTGCTAAGTACGGATACCGTTGAAAGTCTTTCAGAGCGTATTCTTAAAGAAGAACATGTACTCTATTCCCAGGTCCTAGAAAAACTTGCCCAAGGAAAGATCCAAAAAAAAGGCAAACAAGTCCTAGTGAAGGATTAAAGGGTGAATAACGATCACTAATAATTCGACACTAAACTTAAAAAATAAACATGAAACCCCTTGATACCACCTGGAATGGAGGTTCCTTAAAAATGAAAGTAAAAACCAAACTTAAATCCTTAATCTTTCTTTTAGCCCTATTAATAGGCTTAAGTTTTTCTAGCCAAGCAGAGGCTCGCCAAGGCTGGGTCTTAGGCGTACAAGTGTCGGGCAGTATCTTTTTGACTAATGCAGTACCCGACATGGATCCAGGACCAGGTTTTGGAATTGACTTACAATATCGCTTTAACCAACGCTGGGCCTTAGAAACTAATCTTTCTGCAAGCTTCCACGACGGGCGAGATGCCTTTGAAAACGATAGCGGCATCTTTTTGAGCCTACCCACGGCCGAACTCAAACTTTATCTCTTTGGACAAGAATCCAAAGTAGAGCCCTACGTCTTAGCTGGTCTAGGCATTTATGTGCTCACCGAAGGTGCCCTTAACAATAACACAGGAGGTGTAGGACTAGGAGGCACCTTTGGAGCTGGCTTAGATTATTACTTAAGCGACCGCTTCTCCTTAGGCTTTGCTGCTAAATTTAGGCCTACAGCCTTGATTCAAGGAAACGGAGCCTCTACTGGTTTAATCAACTTTGCCACCATTATTAGCGGTGATTGGCACTTTTAATGTGTTGTTCGTGACTTATTGTTAGTGATTAGTTAAAAAAACTAAAACCTATACAGCCCACGAATAACCAACAACAAACAGCAAAACATGTCTGAAAAATACTCCGACGTTCTGATTGTAGGCAGCGATCTTGCAGGCTTAATTGCAGGAGCCTTTTTGGCTAAAAGAGGACTTTTAGTCACAGTAGTTTTTCAAGAAAAAGAACTCATTAGTCCCAAGGCTAACATTGGGCCCAACTTAATTAGTGCTTTGGAGAGTCGTCTCTTTAAGAGTATTTTGGGACGACTCTCTTTAATGGAACATGAGCTAAAAATCTTAAGAAAGCTCACCGTACCCTACCAAATTGTCATGCCAGAACATCGTCTAGACCTTTATAGCGACCGGGAAAAACTGGCCCAAGAACTTAAACGAGAATTTCCGGAAGATCATCAAA
>JAGRNM010000076.1 GCA_020440745.1 Deltaproteobacteria bacterium | reverse complement strand
TACCACCAGGCCTTACCCTAACACTGGCTGAAACGGTTCCCCAGTCGGGATGGGAGACCTGTACACTATGGGTCCCTACCTTAACTTCTCGAGAAGCAGACTGTGTAGAAGCATAACTCGCCCCTGCAATCGAAATATTACCCCAGGGATAAACACTCACACTAATAGAACCCGTATCAGGCAACTTTTTTAACTCTAGCACCTCTTTTACTTGGCCGCCCGCCTCCTTAATAGAATAAGTTTTGCTCTCATCAATATAACCTTCTAAAGAAGCCTTTACTTTAATTTCAGTGCCCTTTTCTAAAGCCTCCAAACGCACGACCCCCTTGCCTTCCAACTTTTGCTCTTTTCCTTCTTTTTGATAGCTGGCCACAAAATTAGCTTCTTTTGGGACTAACCTAAGCTCAAAATTAGTTAGCAATAAAAGGTCTGGTTGTTTAGCTAAATCAGCTAAGACCTGCTCGTTAGGCTTGTCCGGTCCGGCTGGCACCTTAGGTTGGGGAGTTGGCGGATCTAGGTTGATTTGGATAAAATTTTTGGGAATCCAATCTAGCCAGTAAGCGCTAAGACCTCCTAGTAAAACAAGAAATACAAAAACTATTCCAATATAAAGCTTAGACTTTTTAACAGGTCCTTGAATCTCTTTTTCTAAAACAGCTTGTTCTACTGGACCCTTAGACTCTTTTAGGGCCTGACCTTCTTTGGATTCTACTAAAGAAACGGTCTGATCACCTGGCTCCGGCGCTACCATGGTTTGTCTGCGACTAGGAGTAGCTGTCGCTTGGCTCTGACTAGCCTTGGCCCGTTTTTGTAAAATTTCTTCTTTAAATAAATCTTTTAAATAGTTGGCAAGACGGCTGGAACTAAGGCGCTTACCAGGAGGAATACAATGATCCAAAGCATCTCTAAAGTCCTCAGCGCTTTGATAACGTTTTTTAGGATCGGAGGCTAAAGCTTGTTTTAAGACTTCGTCCAAACCCGGATAGAGGTTTTTTAATTTTTCCTCTGGCCAAGGCACCTCGGCTTTGCGCACATGATCTAAGATCTCAATATCACTCTTGCCTTTAAAAGGACGATCACCCAAAAGCATTTCGTAGAGCACAATCCCGCAGGCAAAGAGGTCAGTGCGTCTATCAACTTCCAAACCCAAAGCCTGTTCCGGAGCCATGTAGGCGTATTTTCCTTTTAAAACTCCTGTTTGAGTCTCGTGACTTTGGGTTACTGCTTTAGCAATGCCAAAGTCAGTGACCTTAACATCCCCTTGAAAGCTTAATAGGATATTTTGAGGGCTAATATCACGGTGCACAATTCCTAAGTGACCTGTTTCTCCCACACTTCTCTCATGGGCGTATTGCAGTCCCTCTAAGGACTTGATCATAATAGATAAAGCCACTTCTTGGCTTAAATCCTGATCTAGAGATTGGGTTTTTTTAATTAATTGACGAAGATCCACCCCTTCCACATACTCCATGGCAATAAAGTAAGTGTTGTCCACACGGCCTAATTCGTAGACTTGAACAATATTGGGATGATTGAGATGAACTAAAACCTTGGCTTCATCAACCAACATGGTGACAAAATCCTGGCGTTCGGACCAAAAGGGCAAAATTCTCTTGATCACCAGGGTTTTTTCAAAGCCTTCAATACCTAGCAACTTGGCTTTAAAGATCTCTGCCATGCCGCCAGTTGCCAACTTTTCAACCAATTGATAACGCCCAAAGGGCTCTGATCTCTCCATAGGTTCCCACCAAAGATCAAAAAAAAACCCACTGAATGGAACCTACCTAGCCCTATCAAGGCCATGGTTGAAGAAGCAAGCAGAAGCCTAGGTTCCTCCAAAAAAATAAAAAATAAAAAAGCCCTACTAAACTCCAAAGCTTAGTAGGGCTCTAACTCTAGACTAAAAAGCCTTATTTTTTACGCTTAGAAGCTTTCTTTTTAGTCGCTTTTTTCTTTGTGGCTTTTTTCTTAGTTGCTTTCTTTTTAGCTACCTTACGCTTGGCGGCTTTCTTTTTAGTCGCTTTACGCTTTGTAGCTTTTTTCTTTTTAGTGGCTTTTTTCTTTTTAGCAACTGGTTTGCGTTTCTTAGCTACTGCTTTTTTCTTTTTAGCAGCAGGTTTACGTTTAGAAACTTTCTTCTTTTTTACAGCCATTGCTTATCTCTCCTTTGTAAAAAAATAAGGTAACAAATTAACATTAAGGTTCATTTAATCTACAGTCAACTAATATTTAACTTAATTTAAATAAAATTATGGATAATTATAAGTGTTTTTTTTAAAAAGACCAAGCACTTTTCTTAATTTTATTTATTTTTTTCTCTTTTAATCTACTTAAACTTAACTTCATAAGTTTTACCAACTTGACTTAAGACTTAGGCGAGGACTATAGAAGCACTCCAAAATTATTGCGGGGTAGAGCAGTCTGGTAGCTCGCCGGGCTCATAACCCGGAGGTCGTTGGTTCAAATCCAGCCCCCGCTACTTTTTTTAAAAACCGACCTCAGGTCGGTTTTTTTTTAAAATGAACACTTCCCAAAAAATCCTAGCCCGCTATTTTAAAGTACCAGCCACAGAAATTGTTTATTTAAAAGCTGTTTTAGAATCTTATGAAGGCATGGCCCTAATGCGCACGATTAGCCGTGGACGACCAGAAGCCTGGATTGAGCTTCTTATTGCCGAAGATTTTAAGGACTATATTCATCAGGTGATAGAATCCTTGAAACAAGAAATTACTTTTATTGAAATCACCGCCCAAGAACTGCCCGAGCCTGATCACCCAGAACGCACACTACTTTAAAGTCCTCTTAGGCTCCATGGCTGCTTTTAGTTGGCCGCAAGCCCCTAAAATATCTAAACCACGGGAGTGTCTGATATTAGTTTGTAATCCCCGATCCAAAAGGTACTTCTGAAAAGCAAGCATCCTTGCTTCTGAGGTCCTTTGATAAATGGCCCCTGGATATTCATTAAAAGGAATCAAATTAACTTTGGCAGGTATTTGATAGAGCAATTTTTTGAGCCTAGCCGCATCCTCCAAGGAGTCATTGATATCTTTTAATAAAGTATACTCAAAGGTAATCCTACCTCTTCCTGGCAAAGGGTATTGGCGACAAGCCTCCATTAAAGTCTCTAAAGGATAACGGCGATTAATAGGAATGAGAGGATTTCTTTGTTCGTCTGTAGTACCTGTTAAAGAAATAGCCAATTTGACCTGAGATTGCTTACCAAATTCCAACATCTGAGGGACAAGTCCGCAAGTAGAGACGGTGATTTTATTTTTACTAAAATTAAGTCCTCGCTCATTTTCTAAAAAGCGCAAAGCCTCTAAGACATTTTTAAGATTATGCATGGGTTCTCCCATACCCATAAAAACAATATTACTGATTCTAACCTCTGAAGCCACATAACGACGCACTGCCATGACTTGCTCGACAATTTCAAAATGGCTTAAATTTCTTGTTAATCCAAGACGACCTGTTAAACAAAAAGAACAGGCCATTGCACAACCCACTTGGGAAGAAATGCATAGAGTTTGTCTAGGTCCGTTAGGAATCAGCACCGATTCGACACTTTCTTGATCGTTAAGCTTAAAAAGAAACTTTTTGGTACCATCCTGAGAAGTCTGGATCTGACTAGGCTCCCAGCGTTCTAAAACAAAATTTTCCTTTAATTTAATTTTTAGATCTTTGGAAAGATTGGTTATTTGATCAAAATCCTCAATGTCCTTTTGATAAATCCATTGATAGAGTTGATCATAACGATAGCCCTCCACACCCCAAAGGGCTATTTGCTCTTTAAGAGCTATACTAGTAAGAGATTTTAAGTTGGGAAGTGCCGTACTCATCGTTTTTGATTATATTTTAAATGACTAAAAACTGAAATTTTGACTACCCAAACTAAACTGAACTCTTCTTTTAGTAGAGCCAACTATTTTGATAGGATAGCTACCATCAGCACGAGCACCTTGAATAAAAGCCAAAAACTTCTCAAAAGGTTTTTTATTAATAAATTTGATTTTTCCGTTTAAATTAAAATCAAGATCTTTAAAACCATTGGCCATTTTAATAGTACCACTTAAGCCAAGCTCGATGTCTCCCCCGCCTAACTTGACACTTTTTAGCTGACAAACACCATTAGTCACCGTGGCTTTTATCTCTCCCCCTGAGTCCCCAGTCAATTGGATCTCTGGAAGCTCAATGGGACCCAAAAACTTAATCAAATCCAATTGCTGCTTTAATAACTGAAAGTCGATTAAAACTAAGTCGATCTCTCCTTCTTCGATTTTGCCCCCTAGCCTACTTTGAGTCAGTTGTATTCTGCCACTTAGCTTACCTTCAAATTTTACTTTTGAAGTCTTATTAATCCAAGGCACATCCTTAGAGGAAAACTCGTCAAATTCCACCTCAAGGTGGCTTTGCTCCGAATCAAGCTGATAATTTCCATCAACTTCTCCTTTTTTGGAGGATTCTACATAAAAATCTAAGTCTATCCCTCCACCCAAAAGAGAAAAAATACCCACTTCTAAGTCGAGTTCCTTAGCTTGAAAAAGGGTCTTTTTACCTTCTAGATTGGGATCAAGAAGTTTAACCTCTCCAAAATTAATAGAACCTAAAGGGCTAACATCGGCGGTTTTTGTCTCCAACTCTAAGCCTTGGGTTGCCCGCTGTATCTCCTGTTTTAGACGAAACTCAACCGCCTCTTCAGGAAAAGCCACCCACAACCAAAACAAAAAGAAAAGTACACCGGCAATAATATAATAATAAAAAGGAAAACCTTTTTTCATCTTAAGAGCTCCCTCCTTACAGGCTCACTAAGGTCACCACTTCAAAGGTCACGTCAAAAAGTCGACGATTGTCATAACGAGGCTTCAGCTCTAATCGCTGAATCTTTAACTTTAAATCCTTTTGATCCTCTAAAAAATAGAAAAACTCCACCAATTGACTCAAACTAAGCTGGGACATGCTGACAGAGAGGGTTTTTTCCCCTACTCCTTCGCCTGTTTCTTTTTCTTTTTCATCTAGTCTTTCGATCTTACTACCAATGTTATGTTTATTGGCCAGACTTTCAATTAAAGTAGTCAATTGTACCTGAGAAGAGGATTTAGTGCTGGATTCTAATTGATGCAAGAGAGCTTGAGCGCTTTCGTATTCTTTAATTTTTTGCTGAATTTTGGCCACGTTTTTTTGGTGATCTTGCATCTCGTTTTCTAACTCGCTGAGTTTGGAAGAAGCGCAAGTAATTGGCAAAACCAAAAGAAAAATAACCAAAAGTCCTATTCCAATTAAAACAGCTAATTGCTCTCTAGGGGCCAGAGAAAAAAAACGCTGAGAAAGCTCTTCTAAATGAAGTTTGTCTTTTAATGAAAGCTTAGAACTAGACATAAAAAACCTTTTAAAACTTAAGCAAGCCAGACCCTTTAGGACTGGGCAGCCTCTTGATCTCCTGTTTCTGAGGCTTCTTCCACAACAATGTCAAAGGACAGAATAAACTTAATCTCTCCACGAACTCCCTTGGCCTCTTTAATTTTTTGCACGTTCTTAAAAAATTTAACTGTTTCCATCGCTGTTTTAATTTTAGCAACGGACTCAAAGTTTTCCGTCCTACCCTCCAAGCGTCCTTGGTTAGGGGTAAGTTTAAGCTGATCAATGTCTAGCTTAATCTCTTCCCGAGAAGGCATATTATCAGAAATCAGCTGCAAGACTTTAAAGGAACTCAAAGAAGAACCGGACTCAAAGGTTTTAAGTTTATCTTGTACCCCACGGATTCTACCATTGAGTATACTCAACATCGATTTAGCGTTTTTTAATTTGTTATCTTTAGGCGGATCACTTTTTAAAGAGTCTTTGACGAGAGAAGCAATCCCCTGGTTAGCCTTTTCTACTTGAGCAGAAAGTGTAAAATAACTAAGTGTATAATAACCTAGACCTAAAAGCACGACGCTAGCCGCCATCGCCCCTAAGCGTTTAAAACTACTGCCTAAGGCTTGAAAATCCCGCTTATAAGCGTATTCTCCCTGACGAAAATTAATAAAGTGTCCTTTTGCAGGAAAAGCTCCTAATAAGGCCAGGCTTAAGGCTGTTGGACTAACGCGACGGGCGTGAGTTAAATTTTGTACACCCGTCACTTCTTCTTCGATGCTGTCTAAAAAGCTTACGTTAATACTAAGCTGCTCAGAAAAAAAGGCGTCAACTCCAGAAAGCTCTGAAGTACCCCCGCAAAGGTACAGAGCATCAATACTACCGTAGCCCTCTTCCCTAAGGGAAAATAAGGTCTGTTTAATCTTTAAAGCTAATTCCAAAAAACTTTCATAAATAGCTTTTTCAACCACTACTTGGGAATTAGCCTTTAATACTGCCTGCTGATGCTTATAATTTTTGGCTTCTTCTTCCTCTTTTAACTTGAGTTTCTTTTGAATAAGTTTGGTTAAACCCTTCCCTCCCCAAGAAAAACTACGGGCTAGTTTAAGGGAACCATCTTGAAAAATAACAAAGTTGGTTTTTTGGTGCCCCAGATCCAAAATAGCGTAGGAGCCTTCCGGAGGCAACTTGCCCAGATTAGGCAAATAAGAAAGACTAATCAAATCGACCGAACAATAG
>JAGRNM010000075.1 GCA_020440745.1 Deltaproteobacteria bacterium | reverse complement strand
ACAAAAGCCACGTTTATTTTTTTGATAGCTTTACAGATTTTCGTTTTATTCAACTAAAAGGCGCCGATCCTGAAACCTTTGTTCCCCTGCCTGCTTATTTTAGCAAAGATAAAAAACAAGTCTATTACCATCAATACCTTATTAAAAAAGCCGATCCAGAAACTTTTACTCCGATTATTTTTGAAGGCGCCAGAGTAGATCATGACTTTGAGCATATAGGCTATGCCTACTCCAAAGATAAGAACCATGTTTTTTTTAAGACTAGTAAAATTAAAGATGCGGATAGAGAGAGTTTTAAAGTCTTAAGTGCTACTCGAGCCAAGGATAAATGGCGTTCTTATACTAAGGGTCAAGGAGCTAAAAAATCTAGCAAGTCAACCTGCCCATTAATAAAAAAGCCCCACTTAAAAAAGTAGGGCTTTTGGAGGGAGACTTTTTTAAGTCTATTAACTACCGTAAGTATGTAAATGATTAGTAGGAAACCTTAAACCATTTCTTAGTGCTAGGGTTTCTCTGGGACTAAGTCCTAGTTGTTGAGAAAGTTGACGTAGTCTGGCAAAGTTAAAGCGTAAGTGTGTCTTGCCATTGCTATCGGTAAAGCGATTAAAGCAGCTGTTAACGTTTTTTAAAAAAGAATTTTTAAATCTTTGTGGATTTAGAAGGGGTTGTCCCTGACGGGCTCGTTTAGAGTTGACAGTGTGTAAGCCGCGGTTAAATAGGATAGAAGTATAAGGACTCATATTGGGCATACCGCAGTGATTAATAGTGCCAGGCCTACCAATAATATGACCACAACCAGGCTTAAGTAGAGGTCCTTTTATAAATCTACTTTTAGGACCACAGTGATTGATTGGGTGATGATGGTGTCCAGGACGATGGATACCATGATGATGGTGGTGATGATGATGAACATCATGATGGTGATGATGGTGTTTTAAGGGTGTTGCTTTCATGTCTTACTCCTATTAAAAATTTTTAGGTTTTTAGGTTAAAATTAAAACAGTCTAAAAGATGTGCAGAATCTATGCCTAAAATTCAAAAAGGCTTTAGTTGATTAATAAATAAGATTTTTTTGGAGCAGGCTTCTCATTGTCTTAAAAAGAAGCGTTTAAAAATCGGACGATTTTAGAAAAAAAAATAAAGAATCTGACGGCACTGGGTAGGAAAATTCCGGACGGAGGTTGCATTTTGATTTGATGGTTTGAAAACTTGACAGATGATACCACTTTGATACCATCCAAAGAGATGCCTCCCAAAATTAAAGAATTAATTGGTCGCCTAGAAAAAGCAGGCTTTGAGTATAAACCGGGTAAAGGGAGTCATCGCAAATTTCTTCATCCTGACTATCCTTTTGTAGTCTCTTTGTCAGGTAAGTCGGGTGAGGATGCTAAGCTTTATCAAGAGAGATTGGTTAAAAAAGCCATTGAGGATGTAAAAAAATGAAAAACAAACTTTCAGACGATTATTTAAAGGTGGTGGAATGGTCGGAAGAAGACCAGTGTTATGTGGGCACCGCTCCTGGTTTAATTATGGGAGGTGTGCATGGCAAGAATCAAAAAAAGGTCTTTGAGGACTTATGCCAATTGGTAGAAGAATCCATTCAGCTTTTAAAAAAGGAAAAAAGACTTTTACCTCCGGCCACTGCCAAAAGTCATTATTCTGGCAAGATTTCTCTAAGAATCCCCTCTGTTTTACACCAAGCAATTACACTTAGAGCCCTACAAAAAGGCGAGAGTGTCAATCGCTTCATCCAACACCAATTAGAAAAAGTGCTTTAGTTTTTTGGGAGAAAATTCAAACGGAGCTCACATTTTAAGTTGATGGTTTGAGAAGCAGACTCAGAATCAAACCTTCCTCTGAAAGGCTTTTTAGTCTGAAAGGTTGTTTGCTATGAAACGAACCCGATTTTCTGTCTTTTGGCAGGATAGCAAAAATTATTTCAAGGCCCAACTGGCTGTGAGATTTAAATCACTTTACTGTCCTTCACTCTTTGGCCATTTAGGAGTTAACAGCGCATGCAACCTTCGATGCTCCTATTGCTATGTTCATGAACCAGAAACTTTTCCTAAGGGTTTTACCGAAACAGGGATTCCGCTCGATCAAGCCAAAAAAATTCTCGATCATTTGAGAGAAGAATGTATGAGCATCCGATTTCAAGGAGGAGAACCTTTTCTTTACAAACATATCGCCGAGCTTGCTAAGTACGCAAAAGAGGATCTTCGTTTTCGAAATGTAAGCATCATTACAAATGGCCTGTCCCTTTGCAAAGATCCTGACAAATATCGTGAACTTCTAAAATATCTTGATGTGATCACCCTAAGTATCGATGAGACCCGTTTTAAGGAATATCCTGACGAAATGGCAAAGCTCATGGCCTTTCTTCCAACACTCAAAAAAATCTGTGAAGAATATAAAGTTGGTTTAACAAGCAACTACACAGCTAGGTGGGACGAACTTGCTCATCCAGAAAAAATTGAGAAAGAGATTTCGGCCTATCAAAAGTTTATCCCCTACTATTACGTCATGCCAGTTAGAAAGGTTGGAAAGGTTCCTCTTGAACTTTTAAAAAACTCCCAGGTTTTAAATCGAAAATATTCACTTGGATACTACGCAGGACCCAAATATCCCGAAAAAGAAAATGTCCCTTGGTATCAAAAACACTGCAATCCAAAACTAAAGATTAAGGTCAACGCCCAAGGAGAACTAATCTATCCCTGTGAAAACTACTCTTCGACCATTGGCTCTCTAGTCGATCATCCCATCAGAAAATTGTGGAACAAAAAACTAACAAGTTTTCCCAATGCACAATGTCTGGGCTGCGGAAAGCAACGGTTTCGACTAAAAGCCTTCAAGCGGATTGACCAACAGATTATCTTTGCCCTTAAAAAAAGATGGAATAAATTGCGCTGGGAGCAAACGCAACTACCACTATACCCTCAGTCGGAAGGTCAATCATGAGATTAGAAGAAGCTAATAAACCAGACAGCGGTTGGGTTTCCAAACATATTAACAGCAAGCTTTCTCTTTTACTTAGCCGCTGGTTGGTTAAAACACCGGTGACACCTAATCAGATTACCGCTTTATCGCTGTTGGTTGGGCTTTTGGCTGCCTTTTTGATCAGTCAATCACAAAGCTACCTTTGTGTAGCTTCTGCTGGACTTCTTTGGCAGTTTTTTGCGGTCCTCGACCATACGGACGGAGTGCTAGCACGGGTGAAAGGGCTTCAATCAAAATTTGGAGGTTACTTTGACACCCTTGTCGGCCATCTTTCCTACCTTGCCTTTTTTACGGGGCTTATTTTTGGGATGTGGAAAAAAACCGGAGACACACTTTATCCCCTGGTTGGTTTTTCCGTGATGGGACTTGTCCTTATTGCATTGATTCCATCCTACCTTTGGTTGAAAAGATCCGGCCAGACCAGCCTTGAGACTTACAATGACACTTTTGGTAAAGTCACAGCAAAGACCAAAAAAAATCCAGTATTCCGGGTATTAAACAAACTAAAATATTTTGCAAAAGGACAGTTTTCTCGCTTACTTTTTTGCCTATTAGCGCTCATTAACCAGACTCAAATTATTTTTTGGCTCATGGTTGTGGGTGCTTTGCTTATTTCCTTGGGAATATTTCTTTCCGTCGGTGATCGCCTTCGATTAGCGACCTTAGAGTCTCAAGAATAAAGACACTCGTAGATTTCTTATTTTAAATGCGGCAAAAAATAATTTAAGACGGAAGTTTTGTTTAAGGTCGATTTTTTTTGGCTTGAATTTTAAAATCAAACCTCCGTCTTAATAAATATTACTCCACCGATCCAAAGACGCGTTTTAAAAGATCCGTGACTCTGGCGGCTGGGTTTTTTCGGATTCCTTTTTCTTCTTGCCCCACTAGGTAAAAAAGCCCTTCAAGACTTCTTTGCAATACGTATTCATCAAGATTGGGGTTTTGTTTTTTAACCATGGGCAGTTGATTGTAGCGGGTTAGGATGGGGTTCCAATAACGGGTGACCTGGACTTCTTTAATGGCTTTTTTAACGATGGGTCTAAATTTTTTTTTGAGTTGGGCAGTGGTTTTTTGCTGGAGGTAATTAGTGGCAGCCGTATCTGGTCCATTTAAAATTTTAAAGCCATCCTGTATGCTCATGCTAGAGATAGCTTTTAAAAAAATGGGTGCCGCTTCTTTGGCGGCTTCTTCAGCAGCACGGTTTAAGGTGAGTACAAAATTGTCCACTTGTCTTTTCATACCCAGTTGAAGGGCGGTTTGTTTAACTTTTTTGGCTTCAGGAGGAAAGGGGATAAAGATAAGTCGGTTTTTATAAAAGCCATTTTCTTGAGAGGCTTTTTGGCCTGCCTTTTGGCTGCCAATTGACAAGGCTTGTTTTAATCCTTGAATAACTTCCTTTTGAGTAAGGGGCTTTTTACCTAATATAAGGGTATCTTCTAAAGTCTGGCCGGTTTTACTGATCTCTTTGCCTAACTTGTCCCAATCCAATGCACGAGTCGGTGAAGAAAGTATAAAACTAAAAAATAAAAAAATTACAAAAAATTTTTTCATGATGATTTCTTTCTTAGAGTTTATTTGGTAAATTTAATTATTTAATAAAAATAAAGACTACAACTAGTCAACGGATTATACTCATCTTGGGTTTAAAGGATGCTAGTGTTAAAGAAAAAAAGATTAAAAACTTCAGATGGAGCTTGTGTTTTACTCCGTCTGAAAAGCTTGTTTTCTTCACCTAATAATACTGAGAGTGCTTTTATCTTTTGAATTGAATCAATATTTTTTCGAAGGATTTCGCTAATACTTTCAGGATCATATTCAAATATGTCAAAACTCATTTCACCATTATTAACGTGTACATTTGCCTTATCAATACTTGTTGAGGCAACTACCATAACTCTTTCCCCGTCAAGCCAAACAGGGGAGCTCTTATTTTGCTTCCTAGATTCAAGGGATAGTCTATGGAAAATAAAACATTTCTGCCAATCGAGATACAATAATTTAGGTATAGTTAGTTCAAAATATTCCAAATATTTATTTCTTGATCCAAACATCCTAGCCCTTTGTATGTAAGTATCTTGCTGAAGCTTGTGTTTAACATCGCGTGTAAAGCATAATAAATTTCAGACGGAGGTTCTAATTTAAGTTGATGGTTTGAGAAACTATCTCAAAATCAAACCTCCGTCTAAAAAACTTACGTCTAAAAAACTTAGTCTGAAATGTTTATTTAATTTTTAAGCGGCCTTTAGTCTCTTGATCCCATCCGCAATCAGTAGCCGCATCAATACTTGATAAGGGATGCCCTTCTTATGGGCAAAGGATTTTAGCTCTTTTAAAAGATCTTCTTCTAGAGCAACACTTGTGGGTTTGCGGCGCTTATTTTTAAGACGACTCATACCAGCAATGATTTCTTGAGGGTCAAAGTCAATAGAATCATAGGTTTTTAATTTTTTGGCGTATTTCTTCATATAGTTTCCTCTCTCTACGACTGGCTGGGCGTGAACTAATCGGACGAATCCGATCTTTTCTTAAAGTAAATACCACCGAAAGCATTTGCCCTTTTCGAGAAGGCCCTAAGAGGCAAAGTCTCTCTTCAGCTACCTCCGGTGAGGTCTGTCTGCCCAGAGGAACAGCCAACCTTAATGAAAAGACTGATTCCACTTCTTCAGTAGAGACACCATGCTTGCTTAAACTTTTGCTCGAGTTGCCCTGGTCCCATTCAAATTCAAAAATCTCGGTTTGCAAGTACCAATAAGCTAACCAGAGGATAAATTTGAATTGGGCCATGCTAGGCACTATAGTACACTATACTAAATCAAATTGGCAATAGAGAAAGTTAATCTGAGAAAAGCCTCTAAAAAAAATTCAAACAGAACTTCTATTCTGAGAAGTTTAGAAAACTCTAAGAAAGCCTACTCAATCCCACCGGACACAGAGAAAGCTCTCTGGCATAAGCGCATTCGTAGCAATGTTTTCTAAACTCTACCTCTGGCATTGCTTTTTGTTGGTTTTTTTGATTTTGGATTTTTTCTAAAAGCTTTTGGTGAGTCTCAAGTTCGGCCTCCGAGTAATCTAAGGCGACTACTTTGGTTTGAGCTAGCAGGTGTACTTCTACTTTTGGTTTTTTTGCAAAAGCCCTCCAAGCAGCCAGGCTGTAAGTTTTTAACTGAAAATCATAAGCCGCTTTGATCTCTTTTAATCCAGCGTGTTTTTGTGTGAATTTAAAATCTACCAATAGCCAATGGTCATCTTTTAAAATCAAGCGATCAATCTGTCCGCGGACTTGGCCGGATTTAAGTTTTAAGATAAAAGGAAACTCGCTTAAGATTTCTTGCGCTTGGTTAATGTTTTTAAAAGCTGGGCTTTGTAGATAGTCTTTTAGTTGTTTTTTTAGTTCGGCCTTTAAAGTATCGCTAGCATCGTAGCCGCTTTGGGCTAGGACGGCTTCGATTAAGTCTTCGCTTTTGGCTTGGGCTTGGTGGTGGGCAAGGTTTAAGGCTTCATGAAGTAGGGTGCCTTTTTGCGTGGTGTTTAGATCAACTTCTTTTGTTTTTAAATCTTCCGGAACCTTTAAAAAATATCGGTAGTAGTCTTTTAAAGGACAAAGT
>JAGRNM010000074.1 GCA_020440745.1 Deltaproteobacteria bacterium | reverse complement strand
GCCTTAGTTAATTTAAACGAAGAAGAAGTCTCCAAAAGGCAAAGTGTGATTCAAAACATTGCCTTGGACGACTTGCAAGTGGCCTTTGAACAACTTTACCAAAGCGCTGAACAAATCCATCGAAGCGAGGTGCCTAAAGTGCTTTGGGATTTGCTTTTGGTTAAGTTAGTGCATGGAGCACCTTTCCAGCCTTTGGATAAATTTTTAAAAAGTCCAAGCCCAGATTCCTTAGTCCAAACCCCATCCCTTGCTGAGTCTACCCACGGCTCTTTCCAAGCTCCAAAGCCTGCCGCTAGCCGGTCTGTAACTAGCAACCAGCAACCAACAGTTGACCCGCCGGTTGTACAGCTAGACAACAAGCTTAAGTTTCCTCCCCAAATCCAGGCACTCCTAGATCATGCTATTGAGACTCGCTTGGAGGAGGGAGAGTTTATTGTAATCTATGAAAAGGGCAGTCTTTGGCTAGAGATGTTACAAGAAAAGCGAGAACGCCTTGCCAAGGAACTTGAAAAAAGTTTAGGTCAAAGCTTTACAGTTCGTCTTCAGGAATTAGAGTCTAATGCTAGACAAGAAGCGCCTGCAGCCAAGGCAGAAGAACATCCTTTAATGAAAGATCCAACAGTAAGAGAGGCTGTCAAAGTTTTGGGAGCACAAATTGTGCAAGATTCTTAAATGAACAAGGAGGAAAAATGAATCTACAACAGATGATGAAACAAGCCCAAAAAATGCAAAAAGAATTAGCTAAAAAACAAGAGGAGTTGGCGGCTAAGACTTTTGAGGCTTCTAGTGGTGGTGGTATGGTAACGGCCTTAGTCAATGGTAAGCACGAAGTCTTATCTCTAAAGATTGATCCAGAAGTAGTCAGTACAGACGAGGTTGAGATGTTACAAGACTTAATTGTAGCTGCTATTAACGAAGCCCATCGTCGTGCTGGGGAAGAACTACAGGGCGAGCTCCAAGGAATGATGGGTGGAATGAAGATTCCTGGATTAATGTAAGGGTTTTTATGGCTTCTCCACTGGATCAAGTGATTCATTGTCTTAGTCAGCTTCCTGGTATTGGAGAAAAAACCGCTTCTCGCTTGGCTTTTTATATCCTTAAAAAGGATCCTGGTTTTGCTAAGACCTTTTCCCATGCTTTGTCTTCTCTTCATGGTAGTTTAAAGTTTTGTGAGCTTTGTCAGGACCTAAGTGCTACTAGTCCTTGTGAGCTTTGTCGCAATCCTAGGCGAGATAGGCGATTGCTTTTAGTGGTTCAAAGCCCTCAAGATATGCGGGCGATTGAAAAAAGTGGTAGTTACTTTGGTCTCTATCATATTTTGCACGGAGTCTTAAGTCCCCTAGAGGGAGTGGGGCCAGAGGATCTTAAACTTAATGAGCTTCTCAAACGCCTAGAACAAAGTGAGATTCAAGAAATCATCTTAGGCACTAATCCTAATGTAGAAGGAGAGGCTACAGCCCTTTATTTAAGCAAGCTTTTGACACCTCTTTCTTTTAAAGTCAGTCGTTTGGCTTCTGGTATGCCAGTGGGTAGTGGAATTGAGTACTTGGATCCTTTGACTCTAAGAAAAGCCTTAGAGGATAGAAGATCACTTTAAGGATGTTTAAAGACTATTTCGAAAAGCTTATCTTGCCACTCAAAGTAGTATTTACCTAAATGCTCGATTACTTTTTGTGTGAGTTCTAGATAAGACTTACGGTTAAATCTAGCTTCCATTTGGCTTTTTCTTACTTTGCAATAGAGGACATGATCTTTTCCTACCCATAAGGTAGAGGGATCTAAGAACTCTTTATAATTTCCAGCAAAAACTAATTCAACCTGGTCCTCTTTAAACTGTAGGTCTTGGACTACATAGGGTACGTCTTCTACCTGGATTAAATTAAGCTCTCCCATGCAGTGGACTTGATAAGTTTTGTCTTTTACTTTTTCTAAATTTTTTAAAAAAAATTTTAAAGTAGCGGCGTCTTTGAGTTGGCTTCCACTAATCCAAAGTTGGCCCTCTTGATCTAGCTGGTAGTGATAGCTGCGAGAATCTTTAAGCTTTTTCATTTTTTATAGCCTTTGAAAACGTCTAAAAATAATCACGCTAATAATTAATAGAAGAGCCAAAATAATACTTAAGACAGCAAAGTTTTCTTGAATCCAGCCTTTAGCTTGTTCTCCCCAAAGAAAAATCAAAAGACTAATCATAAAAAAACGAGCGCCTCTGCCTAAGGTAGAAGAAATTAAAAAAGGTCTAAACTTGGCACGAAAAGCCCCAGCACTTAAGGTAAAGACTTTAAAGGGAATAGGAGTAAAAGCCGCCATACCGACTGCCCAGCCTCCGTAGTCTTGAAAAAGTTTTTCTACTTTAGATAATTGTTCTTCTTTAAAAAATTTTTTAATTAAAGGTCTGCCTCCCTTAGCGCCGATGATAAAGCCGATGGTAGCGCCTAAAACAGATCCTAAAGTACAAATCCCTGCATAAAAGAAAGCTGAAGAGGCATTAGATAAGGCCATGGGAATTAAAACGATATCGGGGGGGATAGGAAAAAAAGAACTCTCCGCTAAGGCAATTAAAAATAGAGCCCAAGGAGCTAAAGGATGGAGGGACCAAGCAACAGTCCAGGCGGTTAAGGTTTCGATCATAGTTAGTTGATAAGTTAGGTTTTAAAACAAACACTTCTCACAGTCTGAGCGTATAGAGCAAGTGCGTAGGATGCTATTGGGATCTTCATCAATTTGTAAGTCTAAGTCTTCGGCTTTTTCTATGCCTTCATTAAGGGAGGGGTTTTCTATAATTTGTAAGTCTCCCGCCTCAGAACAAGAAAGACTGTTGGTAGCAAAATCTACTCTAACGGGCAGTTCAAAGACAAATAACTTGCCTTGGCTTAAAAGACCATCGCTCTTCAAGATGGCAAAATTTCCGGAAGAACTAAATTCTAATACGATTTCGATCCTGCCGGTACTAGTGAGATTGGTTTGTTGATCTTTGCAATTATTTTGAGTGAGGACAAGTTCCATTTGGGCTTGAAGAGGAGAGTCGGACTGACAAGAAAAACTTTCTAGAGTTTTATTAAGGACAAAATTTCCATCATTATCACAAGGCTTAGTAGTAGCTTCTAGGGCATTAAAGACTTCTACTAAGTCTTGGCAGCTATCTAAATTGTCTTCAAAAAAATCGACAAATGTTTTGCCGGTAAGAGCTAGTCCTTGGGTCACTTGATTGACGTCATTTTGATCGTTATTAAAAATACCACAAGCTAAGGTAGGGATAAGTATTAAAATGCTAAATAAAATTTTTAAAAAATTTTTCATGGCTTAAAGAGAAACTTAAAATTATTTTTTTGCGACACCTTGATAAAAGCTTCCCCAAATTTTAGGCCAATGGGGGTAATCAAAGTGACTTAACTTTTCAAAGCTAAATCCAGCTTGATTGAGTATTTCTCCCATATTACGGGTCAATTGACAACCCCCGCCTAGACTTTGTTGAAGAGGATTCAAACGTCTTTGCCACTTGGCCACTTGGGGATCATGACTGAGTCCGTGTTCTAAAAACAAAAAACGTCCTTCTTCTTTTAAAACGCGGTGGATTTCTTTTAGACTTGCTTGAATATTTTTTAAGGAGCAAAGGGTGAAACTGCTGACGACCGTATCAAAACTTTGATCGTTAAAAGGCATTTTTTCACTTTGTCCAGTATACCAGTGGAGTTTTAAGTGGCTTTGGCTAAGGTGTTCTAAGGCTTTGGGTTTCATGCCGGAGTTGTTTTCTAAGGAAGTAATTTCTTGGATATGTTTAGGGTAGTGGCTTAGGTTAAGCCCGGTACCTAAGCCAATTTCCAACACCTTACCCTTGGCGCTTTTTACTAAGTCTTTGCGGTATTTCTCTAGGCGTGGATCTTTTAAAGCATAATCCATTAATAGAGGAAGAAGGTATTTTTCGTAGAGTTTTTTCATGTAATGACTGGGTGTTTATATTAGCGATGAATCAGCTTGGCGCTCATACTGGTGTATTAAAAGTCTTCTGGGAAGCTTTTAGGATTATTTGTCATTTTTAATTTTTAAAATTAATTTTAAATAATTTAGCAAATTTTAGTAGTTTGTGATCCAGGGTCCATAGTTTAAGATGGCAGTAAATCGCGGAAAAAAATAAATTAATATCAATCCAAGAAAGCCCTTTTGCATACAAGTTTTCTTTTTCTACAAATCTTAAAACCTCTTTTAATTTCCGATAGGGGATTTTTTTAAAAGACGGAAACTTTCTTAAGATAGTTTGACGCTTAGTACCTAAGCAGCCGGACTAGCTTAATGATAGCTTTTAAGACAAATCAAAAAGCAAAAATTCGGCTTCCCCTTTTAGGCTTTTGACTTCTAGTTTTTCTTCCTCACTTAAGCCTAGTCCATCGCCTGCTTTTAGTTGAGTTTCTCCGCAGGCGAGTTCTCCACGAATTAGTTGCAGCCAGAGGTGACGGTCTTTTTGAATAGGGTAAGTTAAATTTTTACCTTCTTCTAAGACGCTATTAAAGAGCTTGGTGTCTTGGTGAATTTCAATCGGTTTACCCGAGCCATCGGGACCAATGACTTGGCAGAGTTGGTTGAGTTTTTCTGCGGAGTCTATTTGGCATTGTTGGTAGCGGGGAGTGTAGTCCTTTTGGTCGGGGAAGATCCAGATTTGTAAAAGATGGGTTTTACTCTTTGGGTGGCTGTATTCGCTGTGAGTCACTCCGGTGCCAGCGCTCATGTATTGAAATTCTCCTGCTGGGATCTTGGAGCCATTGCCCATACTGTCTTTGTGGGAGAGTTCTCCTTCTAAAACATAGGTAATAATCTCCATGTCTTGATGGGAGTGAGTAGGAAAGCCTTGATTGGGCTCAATGTAATCTTCATTAATGACTCTTAAAGAACGAAAGTGAACCCATTGGGGATCGTGGTAATCACCAAAGCTAAAGCTATGATAAGTGTCTAGCCAACCAAAGTTAAGGTGACCACGTTCTTGGCTGGGTCGGTGGATGTGCATGGAGCCTCCTTATTTTAATTCAATACTTGTTTATTGATGGAACTTATTAAAATTTTGAGCAACTTTTTCTTAAAAGGTTCGATTTTTCTTACATACACCGTATTTGTTTTTAAAACAATTACTGTAAGTGATTGAAATATATAATTAAAAATTAATTCACTTCTTAGCTTTAAGCAACTTTAATTCAATTTCTTTCTAAACTTTTATAATACTTTAATGATCAAGCTTAAGGAGAAGACATGTCCTCCACACCATCTGCAACTGATAAACCCCGAGAAATCCAAATTGGACAGGCTCCAGAAGAAGCAGGCGCCAGTATTTCCCTAGACTCGGATAATGCAGAAGCTTCTTTGAATAATCTATGGAGAGGGCCAAACTTTGTAACGGATGCTATGGGTGCTTTAGATGCCTACAACACTAGTTCTGTAGCTGATGCTTATAGTGGAGTGCGTGCTTATCAGGTTCTTAATCTTAGGAGCTTTATTGGTTTTGACTCTGGTTTGCCTGCGGATCTTCCTAAATATTGGAATTTTACACATCCCGTCTTTGAAGATTTTGGCACAGTGGACCTTATGGCTCATTGGAATGGAGAAACGGGAGCCCAAATCCTAATAAGACCCTATCCCCAAGGCCATCAAGGTACAAACTGGCAAGACGTTTACGCTCCTCTACACCGTTGGTCCTTTAGACCTAAAAGCGGAATCATGCTTAATGAATGGATGTTAGATTATGGCTATTATAATTTTATAGATGGTCCAAATCCTAGAGAAGTCCTTGCGACGGCAAGGCCAAGTATTAAGTATGATCGAGTGATGATCGATGTCTTTGCCGACTTAGTAGGAGAACTATCAGCTCATCGTTATCCAGAGATCTACCAAGATTTTGACTGGATGAGTTTATCGAAGGTCTTCAGCGACGATGCGGAGTTAGTGAGAGAAGGTCGTTTAGAATTAGAAAGATTAAGGGGAACTTTACAGGGCTATTTAGAAGTTAGTGAAACCATGCCACCGGTCAAAGATCCCAAAGGTTCTTTGGGTATTGGAGATATTTTTGAAGTAGCTAGTCGAACTAATGCAACCAGGGTGGGTACAGCTGAGGAAGTAAATCTAGGGACAATGCCCAAAGGTCCTGTGAAAGAATTTAGTATTAGAATACGAGGTGGAAGGCAAAGTCCCGAAGACCTTAGGCGAGCGATTCTCTTTTTAGATAGATTACTCCAAGAGCCGGATGCTACTTTTTCAGCTCTAGTGACTCGAGCGAGTTTACGAGCAGGGCCCATAAGTGGTACGACAAACCGACATTCAGAAGTAAAGGCAGTATTTTTATTCACAAATCTGGGGTTGGAACCCGAAGCCGCCTTAGCTTTCACTGATCAGTTGACCGACGTTATCTTTGAAAGATTTGCTCGTTTTTTAGCTGCCCAAGACAACCATGAGGGTATGCTTTATTTTGTCGAAGTCACTCAACATTTTGGTATTTTAAAATATCCTGAAATATGGAGAGACTTTGATTTGGCTCATTTGGGCAGGATTTTGAGGGGCCAAGGTGATCAAGTAGATTTTGATGCCTTGCGAGCTGTGCAGCGTGAAATCACTATTAAATTAGGAACAGCACAAAATGTAGGTGAGGCGGTCGATCCTCATCTACATTATATAGATAGCTTAATAAACC
>JAGRNM010000073.1 GCA_020440745.1 Deltaproteobacteria bacterium | reverse complement strand
TGAGGTTACAAAAGGAGAGCGTTTTTCTTTGGGAACTGTGTTTTTATTGACCGTAATGCCAGCCAAACCCAAAGCTTCTTCAGCATCTTTACCTGTGTAGTCTTTGTTACTTAGATCCATTAAGATCAAGTGATTGTCTGTGCCGCCGCTGACTAGTTCAAAGCCTTGCTCCATTAAAGTGTCTGCTAAGGTTTTGGCGTTTTTAATAACCTGGGCTTGATAAGTTTTAAACTCAGGTTTTAAGGCTTCTCCAAAGGCAACCGCCTTGGCAGCAATGACATGCATTAAAGGACCGCCTTGAATACCAGGAAAAATCTTGGAGTTGATTTTTTTACCCCACTCCTCTTTGCTTAAGATAAGACCACCACGGGGACCTCTTAGGGTTTTATGGGTTGTACTAGTAACAAAATCACAATAAGGCACAGGGTCCATGTGTAAACCCGTTGCTACAAGGCCAGCGATGTGAGCCATGTCTGCTAAAAGTAAGGCACCTACCTCGTCAGCAATCTCACGAAAGGCTTTAAAGTCAATCTCTCTAGGATAGGCAGAAGCGCCGGTGACAATTAATTTGGGAGAAGCTTTTTTAGCCACCTCTCGGATCTGATCATAATCTAATCGGCCGGTTTCTTCATGTAAGCCATAGTGATGAGCTTCAAATAAAAAGCCACTAAAGTTAACCTTAGCCCCATGGGTTAAGTGGCCACCATGACTTAAATCCATCCCTAAAATAGGGTCGCCCGCTTCCAAAGCTGCTAAATAAACCGCCATATTGGCTTGAGAACCTGAATGGGGCTGAACATTAATAGCCTCAGCTTTAAAAAGTTGCCTAGCTCGGTTGATCGCTAGTTCTTCAGCAATGTCAACATATTCACAACCACCATAATAACGTTTATGGGGATAGCCTTCGGCGTATTTGTTGGTCAGTACCGATCCGGTGGCCTCCATGACGTTTAAGCTTGCGTAGTTTTCGCTGGCGATGAGTTCTAATTTGTATTCTTGACGATCCCTTTCTTGCTCAATGGCTTTAAAAATCTCAGGATCTTGTTCTTTTAAAGTTTGGTGTTTTAAGGAAGTCATAAAAAATTCTCTCTTTCTATCTTAGCTATTTTATTAAGACGCTCTTGATGCCGTCCTCCTTCAAACTTAGCTTCTAACCAAGTTTTGACGATTTCTAAGGCTTGGTCTTCTTTTAAAACCCGGCCTCCCAAGGCAATCACATTGGCGTTGTTATGCTCCTTACTCATACGAGCCGTGTAGAGATCGGTGACCACGGCAGCACGCACTCCTTTAAATTTGTTTGCCGTAATAGCCATACCAATGCCTGTGCCACAAACTAAGATACCAAGGTCCACACGACCTTGACTAACTTGACGGGCTACTTTGGCAGCAAAGTCGGGATAGTCTACTCTTTCTTCTTGATCAATACCTAGGTCTACTACTTGATGAGAAGTTTTTTGAAGGTAGTTTTGAATCGCTGCTTTCAGGTTCCAACCACCGTGATCCGCAGCAAGGGCTATTTTCATGGGAAATAAGATTACTTTATGGTTTTAAGGATTGGGCTGATTATTTTTTATATAATCAATAATATCTTGGACCGTGGAAATTCTTTCTGCGTCTTCGTCAGGAATCTCCAAGTCAAATTCTTCTTCCATGGCCATGACCAACTCGACAATATCTAAAGAGTCAGCTCCCATGTCATCCACTAAGGAGGCCTCTTTGGAAATCTCAGACTCACTCACTCCGAGTTGCTCTGCAATGATATGAATAATTTTTTTTTCCAATAACATGTTTAGTCCAAAGTCTTACGGCCTGGCCCATCCAAAAACTAAACAGCTTCTTCTAGATGAAGGATGTCTTCTTTTTTATAAAAACCACAGTTTAAACAAATGCGGTGAGGCAGTTTAGGAGAAGCACAGCGAGGACAATCATTTGGATTGCTAGCCTTTAGTTTATGAGTTGCTCGACGCATGTCTCGGCGGGAGCGGGATTTTTTTCTCTTAGGAACTGGCATAATAACCTCAAAAATAGATAAAAATCATAGGCTTAAAATTAGCCATAATAAAAGTCCACGGCTGGGTGGTCCTACTATAAGGCTCAAAGTTTTGTCAACGGGGATAGGATTTTATACTTTTTGGCTTAAAATCTAGCCCAAATTAAATCATGACTTCTTGAGGTAAAGCAACTCGCGCAATGGGCTGAATACGCAAATTTTCGCTTAATTCTTGATAGCTTAGCACCGAAAGTTGAGGAAACTCCATCTCAATAATTTTTCTAAAATAACGCCTAATCTCTGCTGTGGTTAAAATCACGGGCGGACGGGCCCCTGGAGGAAAAGGATGACTGGCAATCTCCTTACCCACGGCTTCTACGATTTCTTGAGTTTTTTCCGGTTCCAAGGCCAAATAATTTCCTTTTTCCGTGCTTCTAATCGCCCCTCTCACCAAGTCTTCAATATAAGGATCTAATAGATAAACCGCTAAGGTATTGGAGTGCCCTGCGTATTTATGGGTAATGTAACGCTTTAAAGAAGCGCGGATATGTTCGGTTAAAACCAAGGTATTACGTTCTACTTCTGCCCACTGAGCCAAGGTAGAAAAAATAGTCTTAAGATCGCGAATGGCCACTTCTTCTTGGATAAGTCTCTGAAAGATTTCACTAAGCTGCAAGATAGTAATCACCTTAGGCACTAGTTCTTTAATTAAGGCGGGATGGCTTTTTTCTAATTCGTTTAAAATGTTTTGGATTTCTTGTAGACCCAAAAATTCGTGGGCATGTTTTCTTAAGATATAAGAGAGGTGTAGGATAAGATACTCCGCAATATCCCACATTCTAAAACCCGCTTGGACGGCTACTTCTCGGTGTTCTTCATTAATCCAAGTCACAACCGATCCATCGATAGGATGGATGGTTTCTATGCCTTCAATATTAAATAAACTCAATTGCTCTAAGGGCTCTCCCACCAGGATGCAACCCTTGTGGACTCTTCCTTTAGCCACAGGCACTTCATTAATATTAATGACGTAGGACTCGGGCTCCATGTCTACGTTTTGTCCTCTTACCTGAACTCCTGGAAAATTAACTCCCAATTCATAATAAAGTCCGTGACGCAATAAGGGAATCAGTTCGTTGATAAAACGCCCTCCGTCTTGGGAATCATCCACAAAAGGAATGAGAGTCTCACCGACTTCTAAACTAATAGGAGAAGGCATGACAAAGGGTAAGACATCGCCATGTTTTTCCACCGCCCTTTTGACCACTTCTTCTTTAGGTACTTCGGCAATTTGTTTTTGTTCTACTTTTTTGCCACGGGTCAAAAAGTAAGCCAAAGCCGCTAAGGCAGAAGACAAAATTAATAGAGGCAGCCAAGGTAAACCAACCAAGGCAAGCAAGAGTAAGATACCAGCCACAATAATAATAGCCTTGGGATGGGCAGTGACTTGACTGACAATATCCCGACCTAAGTTAGATTCTTTACTCTCACTACTGACTCGGGTGGTCACCACACCGGCAGCAACAGAAATCACCAAGGCAGGCAGTTGGCTAAGCAATCCATCCCCAATGGAAAGTCTAGAATAAGTTTTAACCGCCGTCATGAGATTCATATCTTGGAGGCCAGCTCCAATGACCAAACCTCCTACTACGTTAATTAAAGTAATAATAATACCGGCGATGGCGTCTCCCTTAACAAACTTCATGGATCCATCCATGGCACCGTACATCTGGGACTCTCGCTGGAGTTTTTCCCGACGTTCCATGGCTTGTTCCATATTAATAATCCCAGCGCGCAAGTCGGCATCAATACTCATCTGCTTACCGGGCATGGCGTCCAGGGTAAATCTAGCTCCCACTTCCGAAACACGCTCGGCGCCCTTGGCAATAACAATAAAGTTAACCAAGGTAATAATAATAAAGATAATACCACCCACTACATAATTACCGCTGACCACAAAGCTACCAAAAGACTCAATGACTTCTCCGGCATTGCCTTGACTAAGGATAAGTCGTGTCGAAGAAATATTAAGTGCCAATCTAAATAAAGTGGTAATCAGCAAGATGGTGGGAAAAGAAGCGATTTTTAATGCATCGGAAATATAAAGAGCCACCAACAAAATTAAAAAAGCAATCGCCAGGTTGATAGTCAACATGATGTCTAATAAAAAGGTGGGTAAAGGAATAATAATCATCCCCACCACCGCAATGACGAGAGCAGCTAAAACAAGATCACTATACTTTTGAATCAGAGCATTTAAGTTCATGAATTTTATTGGCTCTGTTATTGGTCTGTGCCTTTTATTTAATTTTTAGAGGCAATACCAACCAACAACAGAAGTTTAAGTGCTATACTCGGCGTTGATTCTAATATACTCGTAGCCTAAATCGCTGGTCCAGAGCCTAAAAGCGCCTTTTCCTTGATGAAGCTCTACTTTAACAGAAAAAGTCCCTTGCTTCATTAAACGATGGGCCTGTTTCTCATGTTTGTCACCCAATGGCAAGCCGCCCTGCACCAAAGGGATCTTTCCATAATAGATATCGACTTTTTGGGGATTAAAGTTCACTCCCGCATAACCTAAAGCAGCTAAGACCCTACCCCAATTGGGATCTTGACCAAAAAAACTGGTTTTGACGAGTTGAGAGCGGGCTACCGTATAGGCTAATTTTCTGGCCTGAGCCTCTGTCTTGGCCCCTTGGACTTGGATTTCTACTACCTTGGTGGCCCCTTCTCCATCAGCGATCATTGATAAGGCCAAGTGATGACAGACCTCGTGTAAGGCCTCACGAAACTTAGCAAAACCTGGTGATTGAGTAGAAGAAAGGGAAAGACCTGAGCTTCCATTAGCCATTAAAAGAGCCGTGTCGTTGGTTGACTGATCTCCGTCTACACTAATGGCATTAAAGCTTTGATTGACGGCTTCTTTAAAAGTTTTTTTCATTAAAGGAAGATTTAAGTCTAAATCCGTCATTATGTAAGCTAACATGGTGGCCATATGGGGTTCGATCATCCCTGCTCCTTTGGCGATACCAGTTACATGAAAACTTTTGCCACCTACTTTGACTTTGACTTGATGAACTTTAGGCCAACGATCGGTGGTGCAAATGGCTTGGGCAAAGTTTAAAGAAGACTTAGCAGAAAGGCTGTCTTTAAGATTTTCAACCGAAGGTAAAAGTTTTTTTAAAGGTAATTGCCTACCAATCTTACCTGTAGAACTTACTAAGACGGTTTCAGGAGGCACTCCCAGCACAAGACCCGCTCGCTTAGCTACCTGGATTACAGAATCATAACCTAATTTTCCTGTACCAGCATTAGCATTGCCGGCGTTGACTAAGACAGCATTGAGATAGGATTTTTTAAGAATCTTCTTACCGTATTCCACAGGGGGAGCAGCAAAGCGATTAGTGGTAAAACAAGCTGTAGCCTTGGCTGGTCTTTCACTTAAGATCATCGCAAAATCCAGTTTACCTTTTGCCTTAAGACCGCAGGAGGTAGCCGAAAAGAGGTAACCGGGAACTGTCAATACTTTATTTTTTTTACTTCGAAAAGAATACATGGAAATTAAAAGAAAAAGAGGTAAGAATAAAAAAATTAATTAAGCTGCTACTTCTACATAGGCTGACTGACAATGAGGCTCAGGAGGTCTGTTATCTTCTAACTTTAGACCTTCTAAATGAAACTCAATAGCTTTTTGCATATTTTTTTTCACTTCAACAAGGCTAGCACCTGTAGCAATACAACCTGGAAGGTCCGGAGAAAAAGCGGAGTAACCTATTTTACTTTCTTCAATAACTACTAAATATTTTTTCAACGATAACCTCCTTGTTTTAAAATACTATTTAAGGTACCAGGAGCTAAATCTTCATTGGGCTTACCTGCAATAGTTATTAAACCTGGCTTTTAGCATGACGATACTGCCTATGACTACCCCTTTGTCTTGCTAATACCCAGCCATCTTTTTCTATCTTTTTAACTATATCACTAACTTTCATAAGAGGTCGAAACTTAAAGAAGAAGGTAGCTAACTACCATGACATTTTTTATACTTTTTACCACTGCCACAGGGACAAGGGTCATTGCGACCTACTTTGGGAGCTTCCCGTCGTAAACTGCCGGTCACCTCAGGCTGAGGAGCGGTTTGAGGCAAACCAGGCAAGCTCTGCGGCGATGGAGTATTGGGGAAAGCACTTGTGCCTCCATGACTTTCTTGGACGGGAGCTCTAAGACCAGGAGCTTGTTGAAGCGAACTTGGCTCTCTTACCTCTACCCTAAAAAGTTTGGCCAGGCTATCTTCGCCAAAGCTATCCATCATGCTTTGAAAAAGATCATACCCTTCTTTTTTATAAGCTAAGATGGGATCTTGTTGGGCATAGCCTTTTAGTCCAATTCCTTCTCTTAAATGGTCCATGCTTAAGAGATGATCTTTCCATAACTGATCTAAGGTTTGTAGAAGGATAACTTTTTCTACATGACGGACTAAGTCCTCTCCTAATTCTTTTTCCCTTGCCTCATAGGCCTCTATGACTTGATCATAAATCCACTCTCCCAAAGAATCCGCATGCAAATCTCCAGAAAAATTCTTAGGGTCTGGTTTTAAATTAAAAAGCTGATAGACTCGGTCTAAAGCAGGCTGCCAGTCAAAGTCGTCTCGACTCTCAGGTCCATAGGATTGACTAATAGCATCAGCTTGTACATCGATTAGATCTAAGACCTCCTCTTTAAGATCTTTACCTTC
>JAGRNM010000072.1 GCA_020440745.1 Deltaproteobacteria bacterium | reverse complement strand
GCAGGATTTGCACGCTTTTTATCAAAAATATTATGGCGCTAAAAACATGGTGGGAGCCTTAGTGGGTAATTTTAAGGTAGAAGAAGCTAAGAAGATTCTTGAGAAGTATTTTACTTCCTTGCCTCCTGGTCAAAGGATTGAGAAGAAAAACTTAAAACAAGCACAAAATAAAAAATTGGTCCAAATTAAAAGAAAGGCTTCTCCTTTATGGATGATGGGTTTTTATCGTCCTGGTATTGATGATCCCCATGACTATGCCTTAGATTTAATTGAAGATCGTCTTTGTTCTGGTCCCAGTTCTCAACTTTATCGTCGTTTGGTTTTAGAGAAAAATTTAGCTCAAAATGTGGATTGTTATACGAGTAGCCCTGGAGCTAGAGGGGAAGGGCTCTTTTTAGTAATGGTTCGTCCCTTTCATAAGGTTTCTTTTGATTTGCTTAAGAAAGAATTCTTCAAACTTTTAGCCGAGCTCAGAGAAAAGGGTTTTTCTAAGGAAGACTTAAAAATTGCTAAGAAAAAATTAAAAAGCAGTTTTTATTATGATCTGCAAAGTAATGAGAGTCTAGCAGACGCTTTAAGTTATTACGAAATCCTTGGTCTGGGCTGGAAGTATTTAAGAAATTATGAGGAGTCTTTAAGCTCTCTAGATGCTTCAGAAGTTAATCAAGCCTTTAAAAGGTATTTTAGGGAGGATAACTCGGTAGAAGCCAGGTTGCTACCCCAATAATTGTTAGGTTGCTTATGAAGAAGTTTTTATTATGGGCATTTGTTTTATGGTTTTTATTTCCTAATGCTTTGCTGCAGGCACAAGAAAAAAAATGGGAAAGTCTAAGCTTAAAGTCCGAACCTAATTTTGAGCTTCCTGCCCTAAAAGAACAAAACTTTGCTAATGGTTTTAAACTTTTTTACTTAGAACAATCAGACAATCCGGTGATTGAGGGGAGTATTTATTTGCCTTGGGGTAAGATTAATGAACCGGATTCAGCGCCAGGGGTGGCTATCTTAAGTCTGCTAAGCTTAAGACAGGGTGGCTCAGGCGACTTATCTCCTCAAGAATTTGAACTAGCTTTAAATCGTTTGGCTGCTCAGATTAGTGTGGAAGTGACTTGGGAATACGGCAAAATTGACTTTCGTTGTTTAAAAGAAGATTGGGAAGATCTTTTAGCTTTGTTTCAGAAAATGTTGTTTGAACCCCGTTGGAATCAAGAGCGCTTTGATATACTTAAAAAACAACTTATTGCTTCTCGTAAGCAAGCTGACGATCAGCCCGAACAAGTGGCCATACGTTATTTTAGGCAAGTGATTTACGGAAAAAATAGTCCATGGGCAAGGGAAGCTAGTGTGCAAGATTATGAAAAGCTTTCTTTAGAACAAGTGAAATCCTTTTATAAAAAGAGCTTAAGCTTTTCTAAAGCTGTCTTGGGTCTTAGTTCTCCTTTTAGCCTTAAGAAAGTCAGAAAGGACTTAAGTTTTTTAGGAAATTATAAAAATCCAGACTATGATATTAAACAGCCCAAGCCTATTACAAAGGAGTTTAAACAAGAAAATGTTTGGGTTAAAAAGGACGTCTCGCAAGCCACAATCTTAATGGGTCATTTAGGATAGAAGCGTTTTAATCAAGATAAATTTGCCTTATTGCTTTTAAATGATATTTTGGGTGGAAGTAGTTTAAGTAGTCGTTTGGGTGGTCAAATTAGAAGTACTTTGGGATTGGCCTATAGCGTTTATTCTTCCTTTGGTTTTTCTGCTGACTATGGGATTTTCTTTATTTTTGCACAGACCAAGACCGAGTCCGTGGACAGTGTCTTGTCGGAGGTTAAAAAACAACTTTCTGATTTGGTTCAAGGAGATAGTCTAACGCAAGAAGAGTTAGAAGAACATCGTTCCTCCTTTTTAAATAGTCTTTACTCTAGCTTAGAACCTTTAAAAGACTATGTCAGTCAAGAGGCTAGATTTGCTTTTTTGGGTTACCCTAAAAATTACCTTCAAAAGTTTAGAAAAGAAATTAAAAAGGTAAAGCTTAGCGATCTTAAAAAAGTAGCCAAAAATTATATCAAAAGTGAAGACTTAAAGATTTTGGTGCTAGGACCTGACTCACTTAAATTACCTAAAGCTTGGAAAGAGATTCACGCGGACTAAGCTTAATCAAGCTATTTAATCTGTTTAAGATTTTTACTTTTTGTTCCTTTGGGGTTATGACCTTTAATATAAGACTTAACTACCCACTGCTTTTACTTGAGCTCTATCCAGATCCGCATTAGGGGAGGGGCTTTGTAAGGAAAAATTCCATGAAAGTTTGGATTAAACAACAAGTTGAAGAAGCTTTAGAATCTCTTGCTTGGCAAGGTTTGGGTGCTGACTGGGTGGTGGAAGAACCCAAACAGTCCAGTCACGGTGATTATAGCAGTAATGTGGCCATGGTTTTGGCCAAGCCCCTTAAAAAAAATCCGCGGGAGATTGCTCAGGCTTTGGCCGATGCTCTTCGTTTAAGTGCTAGATTTGATAAGGTAGAAATTGCCGGCCCTGGTTTTTTAAATTTTTTTCTTAAGGCCCAAACCTATCAGGAGGCTTTGGTTTCTTTAGCTTCTCAAGAGGCTTTTAAAGCCAATCATGTGGCAGAACCTCAGAGGATACTTATTGAGTTTGTCAGTGCTAATCCCACAGGACCTATGCATTTGGGCCACGGGCGTAATGCGGTGGTTGGCGACACTTTGGCTAGGATCTTAGAAGCCTTAGGCCACCAAGTAGTAAGAGAATTTTATATTAATGATCACGGGGTACAGATTGAAACTTTAGGTAGGAGTGGAATTTATTATTTTAAAAAGATTCATGGCATGTCCGCAGGAGAGGCTCCTGGTGAAGATATGTATCGCGGAGAGTATGTAGAGACTTTAGTAAAAGACTTGTCTCACGAAATCAAAAATAGTTTGGGAGATCCTCTTAGCGTGGGCAAGACTTTAGCTAAGGTTTTATTGGAAAGGGTAAAAGAGGACTTGGCCAAGGTCGATATTTATTTTGATCATTATTTTAGTGAAGACTCTCTTTACGAAAGCTCAAAAATTAAACAGTCTATCGAAGCCTTAAAAAAATCGGGAAAAACTTATGAAGAAGAAGGAGCCTTGTGGTTTAAAACCACTGACTTTGGCGATGATAAGGACCGAGTCCTGATTAAAAGCGATGGTTCTTATACTTATTTTACGCCAGATATTGCTTATCACCAGGACAAGTTTAAACGTGGTTTTGACCTTTATCTTAATGTGATGGGTGCGGATCACGGAGGTTATGTGACCCGTATGAAGGCCGCTGTCGAGGCTTTGGGTTTTGATCCCCAAAAATTAGAGTTCTTATTAATGCAGTTGGTTAGCCTAAAACGAGGGGAAGTGCCCGTGGCCATGAGTAAACGATCGGGCGATTATGTGACTCTAAAGGAAATTGTAGAAGAAGTAGGGGCCGATGCAACGCGTTTCTTTTTTTTAATGCGCTCTCATCATACTAGTTTAGAATTTGACTTAGAATTAGCTAAGTCTCAGTCTAGTGAAAACCCTGTTTATTATGCCCAGTATGCCCATGCGAGACTCGCCTCTCTCTTAAGAAAAGCTGCTGAAGCCGGTATAGATTTGTCTAAATTAGCTCAGAAGATTGACTTAAGTAGTTTGACGCTTCCCGAAGAATTAGACTTGATTAAATTAATGCTTCAGTTTGGGGATCGTCTAAATCTGGCAGCTTCTTTTCGTGAACCCCATCGGGTTATTTTTTATTTGTTAGAATTAGCTAAGCTCTTTCAAAATTACTATACTCAAGGCAAAACTGACCCTCGTTATCGTCTTTTAGATCAGGAGGAAGAGGTACTTTTGCAAAAACTTTTTTTAGTCCGTGCTTTAAAAGAGGTTTTAGCAAATTTACTTAAAATCTGTGGTGTGTCGGCACCGGAAAAAATGTAGCCTTTTTTTATGAGGACCTTGGTTTTTTCTCCTGATTTTTAATCAGCTTTTCTTTAGAAAAGGTTTAAAACTTTAGTTTTTGTTTATTAAAAAAATATTGCTAATTAGCCAAGTTAGCTTGCTTTTTCAGGTTTTTATCCTTCACTTGCTTCCTAAGTAAAAATTATCTAGTAAGCTTAAGATGATGCAAAAGGAACATTCAGCTCTGATTATTGGTTTGGGTTCGGGACTTATTGTAAGTCTCTTAGTGGGTTCTTTTTTCTTAGGCGCTTTGTTAGGGCCCCGTCTTTTTCCCAGCCGGTCGGAGGGGCTTTATGTAAGTCAGTCTCGTGAGCTTCCTCACAGCAAAAAGAAAAAAACTAAAAAAACCAAAAAAACTCGTCGCTTAAGTAAGCTGACCGATCCCTGGGAGGATACTTACGATCAAGAAGAAGACTCCTATTTAGAGGAGGATGCCCCCCAGTATCGGGTGAATGCAGAAGGGGAGTTAGTCGAGGATCAAGAAGGGGATGAAGAAACTCTTGCTGAAGAAGGCTTAGAGGAAGAACCTTTAGAAGAGGAGTCTAGGCCCATTGATCCCAATACTTTTGTACGTTTTAAAGCCAGCGCTAACAGTCGTTTTGCTATACAGGTGACGGAGCAGTTTGATGAATTAGCGGCTTCTTATTATTTAAAGCAATTAAGAGAACAAGGAATCGATGCTTACTTAGCAATTAAAAACCCTGACAGTCCTGAAAAAAGCTATGCCGTACGGGTAGGTACTTTTACGGACCGTAGTGTGGCTGAAGACTTTGCTGCTGATTTGAGTAATCGTCTGCAGAGAGACTTACAAGTGGTACTGATTGATTAGTATTTAAAGCTAATAAAAGAATAATTCTATCTATGTCCATGTCCAAGCGGAAGAAAATCTCAACCACGGTTTATATTACCGAAGAACAAGACCAAAAACTAAAAGCTCTTAACCAAGTCAGTAAAGTGCCAGTGGCTGAGTATATTCGTGAGGGTATTGATTTGGTCTTAGAAAAACATAAAGCAAAGCTCCCTGGTGAGCAACTTGAGCTTCTTTCCGTGGTGAGGCGTCCTTCATGAAAAACATTCGTAACTTTTCTATTATTGCCCATATTGATCATGGAAAGTCTACTTTGGCTGACCGACTCTTAGAAGCAACGGGAGCTATCAATGAAAGACAAAAGCAAGATCAGATGTTAGACAAACTGGATTTAGAGCGGGAGCGAGGTATTACTATTAAAGCTCAGGCTGTACGTCTTCATTACAAAGCCCAAGATGGAAAAACTTACGTGCTTAACCTGATCGATACCCCAGGCCACGTGGATTTTAATTATGAAGTAAGCCGAAGCCTTAAAGCCTGTGAAGGGGCTTTATTAGTTGTTGATGCTTCTCAGGGAGTTCAGGCGCAGACCTTAGCCAACGTCTATTTGGCTGTGGATCAGAATCTAGAAATCTTGCCTGTCCTTAACAAGATTGACCTTCCAGCAGCTGATCCAGAAAGGGTCAAGCGTGAGATTGAAGATATTATTGGTTTGGATACCAGCGAAGCTGTTGCAGTAAGTGCCAAGACAGGCCTTGGTGTTCAAGAGGTTTTAGAAAAAATTGTAAAGCTTATTCCTCCTCCTCAAGGAGAAGATGGTAAACCAGTACAAGCTTTGGTTTTTGATTCCTGGTTTGATGCTTATCAAGGGGTGGTAGTTCAGATTAGGGTGATGGAAGGCTCTATTAAAAAAGGAGATGAGATATTTTTGATGGCTACCCGTAAGGCTTATGTGGTGGATAAGCTGGGTGTCTTTACTCCTTTTGCTGAGGAAGTCAAAAGCTTAAGTGCTGGCGAGGTAGGTTTTGTAACAGCAGCTATTAAAGATATTCACGATGTGAAGGTAGGGGATACCTTAACTTTAAAATCCCGTCCCGCCGAGCAACCTCTTAAAGGATTTAAAGAGGTTAAGCCCATGGTTTTTTCAGGCATTTATCCTACTGACAGCGCCCAGTATGATAATCTTAGGACTAGTTTAGAAAAACTAGCTCTCAATGATGCTAGTTTTAATTTTGAACCAGAAACTTCTTTGGCTTTAGGTTTTGGTTTTCGATGTGGTTTTTTGGGCCTCTTGCATATGGAGATTATTCAAGAGCGCCTAGAGCGGGAATATGATTTGAGTTTGATTTCCACGGCTCCCACGGTCATTTATAAAATAACAACGGTCAAAGGGGAGACGCTTTTGGTAGATAATCCGGCTAAAATGCCTGATCGGCAAGAAATTATCTCGATTGAAGAACCTTTTATTAAAGCAACCGTTCATCTACCTAATCAATTTGTGGGTTCTATTATTCAGCTATGTGAAGCAAGGCGCGGCATCCAAAGTGGAATGAATTATTTAACAGAAGACCACGTGGCCTTGGAATACGAATTGCCCTTAAGTGAGATTGTTTTTGATTTTTACGATCAATTAAAAAGCCTTTCTAAAGGTTACGCTTCTTTGGACTATGAGTTGATTGGTTATCGACAAAGTGATCTTTTAAAGTTAAATATTTTAATTAATGGTGATACCGTCGATGCTCTTTCTATTATTACCCACAAGGAACACGCCACCAGGCGCGGTAGGGAGCTTTGTGAAAAGTTGAGGGGCATTATTCCTAGGCAGCAGTTTGAGGTAGCAATTCAAGCTGCTATAGGTGGTCGAATTATTGCTAGAGAGACCGTTAAGGCCATGCGTAAAAATGTCTTGGCCAAGTGTTATGGAGGCGACATCACTCGTAAGCGCAAGCTCTTGGAAAAGCAAAAAGAGGGTAAAAAGCGTATGAAGCAAGTGGGAAATGTGGAAATCCCTCAAGAAGCTTTTTTAGCAGCATTAAAAGTG
>JAGRNM010000071.1 GCA_020440745.1 Deltaproteobacteria bacterium | reverse complement strand
AAACGAGACACGCTGGCTTATATTTTTCGTTTGGCTCTGTTTGTGTAAAATAGCTACAATTTTTGCTTTGGGGATTTTTCTAAGGAGGTGGGTGATGACAGAGACTTCTAAGAGTCTTTCTGGACTTTTTATTTTTTCTTTAATTTTAATAGGCTATTTAAGTGCTTGTGGTGGATCTTCGGGCACAAGCAGTGGAGCTACAACCGTTGATTTAAGCGGCCAAGTGGCGATTCGATCTTCTGATCTTAGTGCCGACTTAAGCGCCCAAATCAACCTCTTAGGTACCCCTCCTGACTTTGCTACTATTGGTGATACTAATCTTGCCAATGCCGAGGTCAGCCTAGTGCAAAAAAACGCTGACGGCACCGAAGAAAGTATTGCTACTACCACAACGGATGCTTCCGGCAATTATACTTTAAGTTCTGTTCCTATCTGTCAGGGAGGCACCGGTGCCAGTGATGATTTTTATTACGAAATCCAAGTAAGCAGTGGAGACACAACAATCGCGGCTCCTGCTTGTCCCAGTGGAGATAGCACTGAAGAAACAGTCAATGTTTCCCCAGAAAGCAATCTTGCTGCTAAGATTATTTCTGAAGTCGCTAAGGTACCGGGATCGGAAAATACTCCTATCCCCTTGCCAGAAACCTTTAAGGATCTACGTAATTTTACCGAAGGAGATGTGGGTACTTTAGAAGAGGATATTACGATCCCTTCGGCATCCGATGCTGAAGCCTCGATTGATATGGCCAATGGTATGGCCGCTGCCGGAGGGGATGCGGAAAAAGCTTATAAGAAGTATCAATTTGAGGCGGAGTTTGCTCGCAACTCTTTAGGAAATAATAGCCAAGAAGAGTTAGCGGCCTATTTAGCCCGCGTGGCTAAAGAAGGTTGCGAAAGCGGCGATGCCGTACTCCCACAGGCAGCCGCCGATGTCATGGCCGAAGCCTTAGCCGCAGGCACCACCTTTACCCCCCAAGAAATTGTCACAGCCTTTAATACGATTAATCCAGGCGATCCTGCCGATGCTGCTACTAAGGTCGCAGAATACAGCACCGAGTTAGAAAGCATTGAAGCAGCCCAAGCCAGTGAAGTCACGGTAGGACAAGCGGCCTTGGACTCAGAATTAAACTTAGGCGTTTTTTATACCCAAAGAAATTTAGCCTCAGATACCTTAAGTGAAACTAGTGAACTTGCCCCAGACCAAGCCATGGCTTTTATTGAAAAACTTGGTAATACGGATTGCAACTTGGGCAATACCAACATCACTCAGCTGATAGGAACTTTGACAGAAAACACAGCCTTGCAAGAACCACAGATCGAACAAGTGGTGATTTATAATGACTCAGGCTTTAATTGTGACTCAGGCTCTGGTTTGGGACACTTTATTGCTACAGTGGATGTTTATCTTCCAGCAGGAGAAGAGCGCACTATTACTTCGGTTGTGATCACCTCTACTGACAGCACTGCCTTAGGAGGTAACGAACCCAGTGGCGACGGCTTAGGGACTATTACCCTGACCCAACAAGGTGCCTCTACCCATTTTGTCTCCCAAACAGATCCCAATACACCTCCTAGTCCAGGAGATTGCGTTACCTTGGATCAAGAAGTCACTTATACCGTTACAGTGACTTTATCTGATGCTTCCACCATAACGGACACCGTGGTTCGCACCCATCCAGAAACTCAAGAGTCGGTGATCTCCATGAATGGTAATGTCCTAGCCCAAGCCAACAGCACACCAGCTGTGACTACGGACAAAAGACCACTGATTTCTTGGACCCCACCGGAGGATATTCTAGCAGCCTATGAGGTCACTCCGCCAGAAGGTAGCCAAGTCAAATACAGTTATGAGTTTTCTCATTACAATTTAGACACCGATAATTTTATCACCGGTGAAACAGCCTGTGCTTTTGTTAATAGTGGTTCAGCTTTTTATAGCACTAATAGCTTTATTCCAACGGTTGACTGCGATCCAGAAGCTTGCGCTGCCGCCGTCGGCACCACGGCTGATCGCATTACTTGCCGTATTAATATTCAGACCTATCTTTTGGACGCCTTTGACCAATTACAAAGCCAAGCAGCTGGTAGCTTTAGACAGATCTGTGTGGACTTAGACGGTGACGATAATTGTGGTTAAGCCTTTAAAAAAACTTATTGAGTCGTAGAAGAAGAAGACCGTTTGTAAAGGTTAGCCACTAACCTAGCTGCCTGACTTAAAGTATGAAGCATCGTTTCCTTAAAATCTTTTTTAGGATGGGAGGAAGCAAATACCAGGGCATGGGCTAAAATAGATAGCTTAATGACCTCAGGGTCTTCTAGATCCAGGTCTTGAAATTCATGCCCATAGACTTTTTGAAGCTCTTGGTTCAAAGCTTGAAGCGATTTGACAAAACTCAAAGGGTTTGTTTCTCGGCCTATTATTTCTGATAAATACTTACTACGTAATCGTTTATCGTTTTCTAAATCAAAAGACTCTAAAGTCCACTCTTCCCATTGTTGTATCATGGCGGGAAGGGTTGGATTTGTCAGGATCTGGTCTTCTTGTTCTTCACTAAGACTTTGTCCCTGAAGGCCTAAGGGCCATTGGATCAACAACCAATATCTCCACGTGCTAGTCAATTGATGAGCGCTTTGAAAAGGCTCTCCTGGATGAAACATGGTTAAATAATCCATGCCTCCACTATTAATCTCTTCCGATAAGCCTGTAAAAAAATTAAAGACTTCAGAAGAAGCCATCATATCCAAACCAAAACTAGAAATTTCTCCACGCAATTCAAATCTGTCCTCATCCATAGGAACAAATAATTCAGAGGCTGCCATGACTTGCAAAGGCTCTAGTCCTTGCCCTTCAACAAAAGAGTCCAAAGAATAGTCCTCTTGAAAAACCCCTCCCTGCATCGCCTCTCCACGACCAGAAAAATACGCCGCCTGCAAAAGCAACCAAGTATTCATAAAAGCATGCAAGGCGCTACCAGGACGACCCGTATGATAGGGATGTCCTTCTAAAGCGACTTCAGGATTCTGATACATAGAAGCCCCTGACACTTCTCCTTCAAAACCTAAGGCACGGCCTAAAAACTCCTCTGGACTCATTTCACTGTCATAATAAAACTGAGCCTCTGATAAATAATATTGACTAAGATTAAAGCTAAAGTCTTCTAACTGACTTTGAGAACTATCCATCCAATCTTTTAAGATAGGCTGGTGCCTTAGATTTTTAAACAAAGACTCCATTAATAAAGCGACTGATTCTTGATAAACTAAGTCTCCAAAGTCTCGAGTCTCCTCAAAAGATCTGGTTTCTAGTAAAAAAGAGGCCATCCCACTATTCCAATTAGGACGGCTCCATGCATCCCTAGTAAAACCCTCGCCATCAAAATAAAGTTCCATACTTAGCCTTTGAGCTTGGACAACTTCATCAAAAAACTTAGCGCTAAAGCCACGAATCAGCCTAATATCAGCCCTAAAATCAGAAAGAGCATGCACAAACTCTTCTTCAGGAATTAAAAGAAGCTGGCCAATCTGAGTACTTGCCAAATCTTTAGGGATTTCTTGTGGAGTCAGAAAAAATTCCAACATCAAAAAATTTCTTAATAGTTCCTCTCGATAATCCTTATCCCCAGTATCACTATCACTTTCCGTCTCTGAAGTACCTTCGGTCTCGCTTACTCCTCCTGTCTCTCCCCCAGATTCTAAAGAGGGATCCTCTTCAAAAATTTCTAAAGCTTCTCCTATTCCCTCTTTGACTAACTCAATACCCACACCACTTCCTACTGCTTGGGCACCTGCACGGACCAAACCATGATTAGCAACAGATCTAAGCCTTGAGATAACACTGAGCGCACCTCCAGCCATCGTCCTAGCTGCCTGAGGCATAGACCTGACTAAAGCCCCTCCTCGAGCTAAGAGAACTTCCCCTGCTGGTGCCAAATAGCGCGCCGCACCTCGCACCATCGGTAAGGCTTTAAGAAATCTCCCATAACGAGCCGCTTTGACTAATAAGCCACCAGGAATCAAAAAGCTTGCAGCATCAAAAAATAAGTCTCCCCAACCATAAGCATCCTCTGATCCTTTTGCTCCACTCACAGACTCCTCAAAGGGGATGGTAGGTATTTCTGTTGAATAAAAAGGAGAAGTCCATGACGGTGAAAGAGTTTTTTTGGGAAGGTCTAGCTCTGAGACAAAAAGATAGTCAGAAATAAAACTCAAAGTTTGAAAAGCCCAGGTCTCTTCTAAAGCCCCCTGACTTTCTTCTAAAGCCTTTCCATAGGCTTGACTGACTTCCCCTTGCATTAAAAGGTCGGCGGCGGACTGAGAGTCTTTAATTGTTTTGGAAAAGTTTCCCCCAACCATAAAAAGTCCTTTATCTTTTTTGGGGGGGTTTAGTTATTTTCGAAAGTTTTTAGATTTAGTTGCTTGTTAACTAAGTAAAAAAATCAAGGACTCCCGGGCAAGACTACTCCGGGAACATTAACTACCGTACGATAAAGGCTGGTTCCTGCCGTTATATAAAGGTGTTTAAGCTCTGGTCCACCAAAGGCAAGGTTGCGTACAGGCATCGGTAGACTTAAACTTCCCCACTCATCACCAAAGGGACTATAAACCCTGACCTCATTACCAGAAGCCACATATAAGTTGCCAAGCTGATCTACTTTAAGACCATCTCCGCCTGAACTTAAGGCAATAGGAAATCCCTCTCCGCTAATTTCTGAAAAACTACCATCCCCTAAGACTTGATAGGCCCTAATCTCAGCCGGATCGGTAAAGGCCACATAGGCCCTGGATTCATCAGGAGAAAAAGCCAGTCCATTAGGTTGTTCTGCCGCATTAGTGTATAAAGCCTCGACGGTTCCGTCCTCTTCTATCCGGTAGATGCCACGAAAACCTAAAGTCTGTAAGGCTTCTAATCCACCATCAAATAAAGTCCCATAAGTGGGATCGGTCATATAAATAGCTCCGCTAGAATGCACGATCACATCGTTGGGAGAATTAAAAGGCTCTCCCTCAAAACCAGAGGCTATAACACTTTGATTAGCTTCCGAATCTCTTAAGACAAGCCTTTGTTGAGCCTGCTCACAAATTAATAAATCACCGTTTAAGTCTCTTGCCAAACCATTGGCTAGGGCGTCAGGGCTTTGGTCAGGACGAAATTCTTGAAGGCTTCCATCCTCATGAGCATAAGCATATAGAGTGTCCGCTGTAATATCACTAAAGATTAAGGTATTTTCTTCCGCTATCCAGACAGGACCTTCGGTAAAACCAAAACCAGAGGCCACCTCCACAGGATCGGCTACTCCCGCTAAAGGATCGGGATTAAGGTCTCTTACCACAACGTCGTCAAAACAAGCTTGTCCCGCCACATTATAATTATAAACATCCAAGGCAATAGTGCCTGCAAAGTTATGAAAAATAGAATAAAGCCCAGGACCTGTATCCACGATGTATTCTAAGTTCCAAAGTTCTGGCTCAGGATCTTCTAGACGCCAAAGCTTGGACCTTAAACGAATCTGGTTGTAAGCGATTCTTTCTACCCGATAACGGCCCTTAAAAACCGCATCACCCGGAAAACCCGCTTCAGCCGTGACTGTTTCACCCAAGACAGTATTTAATAAAACCGAGGCTCTTTTGGTTTCTACTCCAGATATTTCTGTCCAAAAACCCAAGTCATCCAAGGAACCACCCTCAAAATAAGCTACCAAACCCTGGCCAGGCACTGTCCCTCCATTAAGATAATAGCCGTTTTGAGGACCATAAAAACCCATCCCTTGACTATGAATATTTTGGGGAAAAGCCGTATAAGTGGCCTCGATTTCTTGGTAGGACTCGGTGGTATCGTAGACCATCCGTAATAAAGTATTCGCAGGACCTTGCAAACAAGCACGCTGATCCACAATACTAGCGGCATCGGGTGCGCCTTCTGGCAGAACCCAGCCGGGCCATCCCGCTTGATCAGGGTAGTCAAAGTTTTCTTCAATCACGACAGGAAAACTAAAAGCACCAACGCTACCACCTCCCACATTGCCTGGAGAAGTTGGACTTTCTTGTCCACCGGATCCACCCCCCGTATTTTGATTGTCTTGTGGAGGTAAAGGCTCAGAATTAGAGGGGGTACTTGTACCACCACAAGCGCCAAGGCTAAAAAACAAAAGAACCATCACAAGCCTAAAACCCATCAAAACTTGAAAATGTTTATTTATTTTTTTATGGCTTCGAAATTTTATTTTCTCTTGTTGCATAAAAACTCCTTACCTAAATCTTAAATAAAACCTAATGAACTACTTAAATACTCGTCAATAAGAGAGTCTTACTTCTATTAAACAAAAAACGCTCTATTTTTTTTCTAACTTAGCGCCCTTCACTAAATCTTCTACCACGGTGGAATCAGCCAAAGTAGAAGTATCTCCTAAGTTTTTAAAGTCTCCTGAAGCTAAGTTTCGTAAAATACGACGCATAATCTTGCCACTACGAGTTTTAGGCAAAGCTGGCGCCCATTGGAGATGATCGGGTTTAACAATAGGACCAATCAGTCTTACTAAATGTTGGGTAAGCTCTTTTTTAAGCTCATCTGAAGGACTCACACCTTCTGCCAAAGTAATAAAAGCATAAATTCCCTGTCCCTTAACTTCATGGGGAAAACCCACCACCGCTGCTTCCATCACCTTGGGATGCTTCACCAAAGCACTTTCTAACTCGGCAGTTCCTAGACGATGCCCGGAAACATTAATTACATCATCCACCCGACCAATGATTTTATAATAATGATTAGCTTCTTGATAAGCACCATCCCCACTAAAATATTTTTGGGGAAACTTACTAAAATAAGTTTCTTGCAAGCG
>JAGRNM010000070.1 GCA_020440745.1 Deltaproteobacteria bacterium | reverse complement strand
GCGGCGCTGATACTCTTTATTATAGCCGTCGCTACGAACCTGCTATCATTAAAAGAGACAAACAACTAAAAGCCTCGCTAAAAACTCAAGGCATCCAGGTAAAAAGTTTTAATGCAAACCTACTAGTAGAACCTTGGGAGCTAGAGACCCAGACTGGCAATCCTTATCAGGTATTCACTCCTTTCTGGAAAAAACTCTTAGCTTCTCCCAAACCTAGGGCTCCTTTTCCTAAACCCAAAAGCATCAAAGCCTACGACAAAAAATTAAAAAGTCTAAAACTAGAAGATCTCAAACTCTTACCCAAGATTCATTGGGATCAAGGCTTTTATAAAAAATGGCAAATAGGAGAATCCTCTGCTCAAAAAAAATTAAAGGAATTTTTAAAAAACACCGTCCTCAACTATCAAGAAGCTAGAGACTTTCCTGCTAAAGCCGCGACAAGTGAACTCTCCCCCCACCTCCACTTTGGCGAGATCAGCCCCCATCAGATCTGGGAAGCCACTAACAAGGCTATACAAGGTAGGACTAAGGCTGAAGAAAAAAAAGCGCTAGAGTTTTTACGGGAAGTGGCTTGGCGAGAATTTGCCTATCACTTGCTTTATTATTTTCCTCATACCACCAAGGATCCACTTAAAGAAAAATTTAAAGCGTTTCCCTGGAAACAAAACAAGACTGATTTAAAAAAATGGCAAGAAGGCCAAACCGGCTATCCCATTGTGGACGCAGGCATGCGGGAGCTTTGGGCAACCGGCATCATGCACAACCGGGTGCGCATGATTGTGGCAAGTTTCTTAGTTAAAGACTTGATGATCCCCTGGCAAGAAGGGGCTAAGTGGTTTTGGGAGACCTTGGTAGATGCAGACCTTGCCAATAATACTTTAGGCTGGCAATGGACCGCTGGTTGTGGAGCGGACGCCTCGCCTTATTTTAGGATTTTTAATCCTATCACTCAGGCCTCAAAATTTGACCCAGAAGCTAGATACATAAAAACCTGGATACCTGAGTTAAAAGAAATCCCTCCTCCCCATATTTTTAAACCCTGGGAAGCCCCCCAAGAAGTTTTAGAAAAAGCAAAAATCAAACTGGGACAAAATTATCCCAAACCCATGGTAGATCATGCTCTAGCAAGAGAAGAGGCTCTAGAAGCTTATGGGCGAATTAAATCAAAATAAAAAGATCCTCCTAACCGGCGCTACCGGTTATGTAGGGGGACGGCTTTTGCCACTTTTACTTAAAAAAGGCTACTCTGTCCGTTGCATGGCCCGCCATCCGGAAAGACTCACACAAGCAGAAAGTAAAGTAGAAAAAGTCGCTGGAGATGTCTTAAAAAAAGAAAATCTAAAAACTGCCTTTGAAGGCATTCACACTGCTTATTATTTGATCCACTCTTTGAGCTCAGGAAAAGATTTTGAAGAGCTAGAATACCAAAGTGCCCACAACTTTGCCCAAGCCGCCCAAGCAGCAGGTATCAAAAAAATTATCTATCTAGGAGGCTTAGGCAGTGAAAAAAAAAGTCTCTCCAAACACCTCAGCAGTCGTCAAGAAGTGGGGGAGATTTTAAGGAATTCTGGTATTCCAATAATTGAGTTTCGCGCTTCTGTTATTTTGGGTTCGGGCTCTTTAAGTTTTGAGATGGTGCGCGCTCTGGTAGAACGCTTGCCCATCATGACCACTCCCCGTTGGGTGAGGACGCCTACCCAACCCATTGCGATTGAAGACGTACTTTCTTATTTACTCTTAGCAGCCCAAGAAGATTTTCCACAAAGCCGTATCTTTGAAATCGGCGGGGCCAGCGTAGTAACTTATGGCGAGATCATGCAAGAGTACGCCAGACAACGAGGGCTTAGGCGTTCCCTCATTCCCGTCCCTGTTTTAAGCCCAGGGCTTTCTAGTCTTTGGTTAAGTTTGGTGACGCCTCTTTATGCCAAGGTAGGAAAAAAATTAATTGAGGGCATTCGCAACCCCACCTTGGTCAAAGACCCCAGCGCCTTAAGAGAATTTCCTATCCGTCCCATGGGCTTGTCCCAAGCAATAGAACGCGCTTTAAAAAAAGAAGACCAAGAATTTACCCAAAGCCACTGGACTGACGCCCTCTCTAGTGTGGACCGTTCCCAATGGGGAGGCATACGTGTCAAGAGTCGACTGATCGATACCAAACAAAAATCCGTTTCTGTCCCTCCTGAAAAAGCTTTTCTACCTATCCAAAGCATTGGCGGAAAAAACGGTTGGTATTATGCCAACTCACTTTGGCGTCTTCGTGGTTTTTTAGATTCTTTAATCGGCGGCGTAGGCCTAAGACGGGGACGACGGGATCCAATTAATTTAAAAGTAGGTGATGCCTTGGATTTTTGGAGGGTAGAAAGCTTTGCTCCACCCCACAAATTATTATTAAAAGCAGAAATGAAAGTACCCGGACGTGCCTGGCTAGAGTTTAAAGTCGAATCACAAGGTTTAGGCAGCCTGATTCAACAAACAGCGCTCTTTGACCCCAAGGGCTTAAGCGGCATGCTTTATTGGTATCTACTCTATCCTATTCATCAAAAAATTTTTCAAGGTATGTTGGATAAGATCGCTGAAGAAGCGGAAGAATTAAAATAAAACTTTACTGATGACTCGTTAAGTACTCCATCGCCGCTTTTGCAAGCAAGCCGGAGCGTGTCTCTCCTTGCCTGCTAGCATAATCATCTACTTGATGTAGCAGCCTTTCGGGAAAGGTAATATTAATGCGTTTGGCTTTTTTGAGTAATTTAGAAAGGTCCACCGATACCATAGCCCAGACACCTCCACGATACTTGGTCTTTTTTTGATGAAGCTCAATACTATGAGGCAAGGGCAATAATTCTCCCGCCTCTAAAAGACCTTCTGCATGGCACTCAATAGCTTCTTGTGCCATACTCAAAGCCTCTTCAAAACTACTGCCTGCAGAAAAACAACCAGGAAGATCAGGAACGGTGACGCCATAATCACTTTTAGAATCTTTATGAATGACAATAGGGTACTGCATCAATTCATTACCTTTTTTTAGTTTTTTCTAGCGGCCAAGACCAAGCCTCTTGTTTAAAAATGCTTCTTAAGGTGCCTTTAGGCAGATCCTTTTTAGGGTGAGGTAAGGTCACTCGGCTGCTTTTTTTGGGATGTTTTAATTGGCGGTGACTCCCTCGAATATGCACCACTTGCCACCCTTCTGCTAAAAACTTTTTTAGCACTTCTCTACTCGTCATAAGCTATGATACACACTATACACATTATTTCAAGCTAAAAACTAAAACTTTATATTAGACTAAAGCCCACCCCATTGGGGATGGGCCTGGGGGATGACTTGAACTTGCTTAAGATAGCTCTCAGCCATTGCTTTAAGATGAGCTAGTTTTTTAACAGAAATGGGTAAAGCCCCATCCAGACGAGGAGTGAGGGGCTGTAAAATCCACAAAGTCTCTTGGCATAAGGGAGCCAAAGTTTCCAAAGTCTGTCTCCACTCTTCTTCATCGGTTTCTTGACTGACGACTACCTTAAGGTAGAGTTCTTGGTTTCCTACGACTTTAATAAAGTCTAAGTGTTCTTTAAGATAAGAGCGCATTCCAGTCACGCTGCTTAATTTAATATCCATACTCACCACATCAATCATGTGAATAATTTTTTCCAAATCCTTAGGCAAGGTCCCAGCGGTTTCTAACAAAATCTTTTTTTCCCCCTTTAAAGCAGGCAAGCTTTCTGCCAAAAAATCCGCCTGATGCAAGGGCTCACCACCGGTCAGGCTAAGCCAAGGACAAGGATGGTTTTGAAGAAGCTTTTGAAAATCTAATACAGAAATAGGATTAGTCTCTTGGCTAAATTCAGCTAAGCCAGGCTGCTTCTCCCACTTAAAGTGAGAAAATTTTTTAAAAGAATCGGGCGTATCACAATAAGAACACCTAAAAGCACAAGTCTCAAAACGCACAAATAACATGGGCAAACCTAAATAAGGACCTTCTCCTTGGGGGGCTTGATAGATTTCGATAAGGCGGGCATTCATGAAAACATTATGGTTTGTTTGTTAAAGAAATCAAACTGACTTTACCTTATAGGTGGCTTTGAGGATACTTTGGTATTCTTCTGCTAGATGGGCAAGAAGCTTTTTGGCAAAGGCTTTTGGCTCTACCTTAAAATTACTTAAACCTACAGTGGCAACCGGAGTATTTTTTGTTTCTATATTAAGACCTATATGGATCAAGCTAGAAAGCGTTGATACCGTAGCAATGGAGACACTTAGTTTTTTTTCTTTTTGATAAAGATCATCTCCACTTCTCATTAAATTAATTTTTTCTTTGGCTAAGTTATCCTTAATCATGCTTATCGTAAGCCTTTGTAAATGGACGGCTGCTAAAAGGTTAGCAGGAAAAGTCTCCACCAAAAAATGCAACATCTTGGGAGAATAAATAGGCGCCTGATCCCGCACGTCTTCTAAATCCACCATCTTGTCTAGTTTAACTTCACAAGGCCCAATAAAAGCCACCGCAGCGTCTCCTAAAAGACCCGTCTGCTCATAAATAAAGTGAGGCCTTAGTTGAGAACCATCGTATTTAATAGTTTGATCAATTAGTTTTGTTTTCATCTTTTAAAAAATCTAAAACTCCTCCCCTGCCTTTGGCAGGCGGAGGGGTCTTGCCCATAAAAACTAAGAATATTTCTCTAAACTAAAAAACCCTATCAAAAATATCCAAATTTATAAAGCTCCCACCAAGGACCACCCCCACCCCTCCTTGCCCAAGGAGGGGAATATAAACTTTTAAAGCTATCCTTTTACTCGTTTAATCTTAGCACCTAAGCTTCTAAATTTTTTTTCTAATAATTCATAACCTCGGTCCAGGTGATAGACACGGCCAATCTCTGTTTTACCTTCTGCGGCCAAGGCAGCAATGACCAAAGAAGCACTAGCGCGCAAGTCGGTGGCCATCACCGGTGCACCGCTTAATTTTTTAACTCCACGAACAAAAGCCGTGTGCCCATCAAGCCTAATATCAGCACCCATGCGTTTGAGTTCTGCCACATGCATAAAGCGGTTTTCAAAAATATTTTCTGCGATCACACTACTACCTTCTGCCAAGCACATAAGCGCCATCCACTGGGCTTGTAAGTCAGTAGCAAAGCCTGGATAAGGGGCTGTAGAAATATCTACGGGCTTTAATTTTTTAGGGGCTGTCACTTGGATACTATCCTCACCAATTTTTAATTTGGCGCCGGCTTCTTTTAATTTAATCAAAAGATGATCCAAGGACTTAACCGACGTCTCTTTTACCAAGACTTGAGAACCCGGCAAGGCCGCTCCAGCGATCAAAAAAGTTCCCGCCTCAATACGGTCAGGCATGATACGATACTCGGTACTTTGTAAGGACTGGACTCCTTCAATCACCACCGTGGATGTGCCTGCCCCTTTAATTTTAGCACCACAAGCGATTAATAAATTAGCTAGATCGACGATCTCAGGCTCGCAGGCGGCGTTTTCTAAAATAGTTTCTCCCTTAGCTAAGCTGGCTGCCATGATTAAGTTTTCTGTTCCGGTCACACTTACTACATCAAAAGTATAAGTAGCTCCTTTGAGGGCCTTAGCTTCTACTTCTACATAACCATGCTCTAAAGTCACCTTTGCGCCTAAAGCTTCAAAACCTTTTAAATGTTGGTCAATGGGGCGCTCTCCAATGGCACAACCACCAGGCAAACTCACCTTGGCCCTCCCTCTTCTAGCCAAAAGGGGACCCAAGACTAAGACGCTTGCCCTCATGGTCTTGACTAAATCATAGGGCGCCTCCACTGCTTTGGATTTTTTACTTAATAAACGGGCCTGACCTTTTTCTAAGTCCCCTTCTACTCCTAAGTGCTCTAGAAGCTTTACCATAGTCTTAATATCAGAAAGTTGGGGTAGGTTTTTAAGCCAAAGCTCACCGTCCAATAATAAAGAGGCGGCCATAATGGGCAAAGCCGCATTCTTGGCCCCGTGGATCGTCACCTCTCCTTGAAGAGGATGAGCACCTTCGATGATAATTTTGTCCATGAGGGCTTTTAGATTTTTGGCAAGAAGAATGCAAGGCTAAGAAAGAGCTTAGATAAAAACTAGACCAAGCGATGGTAAGTAATGGAAAAAAAGGAATCTAAATAAAATTAAGAAAAAGTTACCTTACCCTCGGACTAGATTTTCTACAACTTCAAGATTTACAAATATAAAAAAAGCCCCAGATAACTGGGGCTTTTTTCAATAGTATTATTAATAACAAAAAATCATCAGTCTGTAGGATGTTCTGGACGTCGGTCACAAACACAGGTCTCCCCAACGCATTCCATTCTACCACATCGGTTAGCATCAGTACTTACCATATCCATACAGTCTGAACCAAACTCCGAACCGTGACAAATACAAAAACTAGAAGTACATGTCCATTTTTGAACTTCGTCTTTGTCAGAAAAGTCATCAACTGTATTATCTTTTTGACCTTTCGAGTTTTCTGTAGCAAAAGTATCCGCTCCCTTACCACCAGTAATAACATCCTCACCACGAGTCTGAGCTTGTAAGCTAGGCACCATGGATCCCATTAATAGGGCAAACAAAGCCAAAAAAAGTGCTTTTTTCATGATTGATTTCTCCTAATTATTTTTATTGATTACCCGGTCTTTATGAAAACAGGGGGGTTATTTAAAAATCATCCGCTTGAACCTTTGGACTAACTTATCGTAGTTTAGGTTAAAGAGTTGCTGATTAAATTAATAAAAAATAATTTTATTCCACCATAAAAACAAAGTACAAAAATATAGCAAAACTAAAGAACTAGACTTCCTTAACCAAAGGTTTGCCCTTAGTTTAACAAATTAGCTTAATCTCTCAAGACTA
>JAGRNM010000006.1 GCA_020440745.1 Deltaproteobacteria bacterium | reverse complement strand
CGCTCTGGCAACCAATTCTTTACCAGTGCCTGACTCTCCGCTGATCAATACAGGCACTTGGCTGGCCGCTACTCGTCCCATGTTTTTGTAAATCTCTCGGATGGCTTTGGATTTGCCGATGAGGCGAAAACTAGTGTGGGAGGAGTCTTGTATATTGAGATTTTCCCTTTTTTGAACACTTTGTTGTTGCCAAGCTTGCCAGGCCTGTTCCACTAGTTTTTCGACTTCGGCTAATTCAAAGGGTTTGGCTAAATAATCAAAGGCTCCTCCTTTAATTGCTTCAATGGTGTTTTCCATGCTGTCTTGTGCCGTCATAATCAGGATTTGGGTGCTTAAACCCCTTTCTTTGGTCCGGCTTAAAATCTCCAGACCGCTTAAAAGTGGCATTTTAATATCCAAGAGCGCCACAGGGTATTCCTTATTTTGCAAGGCTTCCCAAGCGCTTTGGCCGTCACTAGCTACTTCGACTTCTAGGCCTTTTTCGCTAAAAAGCTCAGCTAAGATTTGCCTTAAGGTATTTTCGTCTTCAGCAATGAGTAGTTTTTTATTTTGCGATTTTTCCCTTGTCATGGCTTTGATCATCCTTACTAGAGCCTTACTCCTTAGCCCTTCTTAAAGGAAAGAAAATCCTAAAACTAGATCCTAAACCCGCTTGGCTTTCTATCTCTAAATGACCTCCATGGGCTTGAATTAAGCGCTGAGTAGTGAGAAGCCCTAAGCCTGTGCCTTGAGCTTTAGTGCTATAAAAAGGGGTAAAAAGTTTTTGGATTTCTTCTGCGCTTAGTCCATTGCCGGTGTCTTGGACGGCAATTTCTAGGGCGCTCGCACCCATTTGGGATTGATAGCGGTGGAATTGACTAATTAAGCTTAGGGTACCTCCTTGGGTTTCCATGGCCTCTAGAGCATTTTTGATGAGGTTAGTGAGGATTTGTTGCAGACTATTTTGATCGGCTCTGAGCGGTGGGAGTGAAGGGTCTAAGTGTTTCTCTATTTTGATGCCAAGGTTTTCACATTGGGGTTCAAAGAGTTTTAAATTTTCGTCTAGGATTTGGTTAAGGTTGATTTCTTGATAGTGGAGTTTTTGAGGCCTGCTTAAGTCCATGAGTTGGCTCAAAAGTTGGTTTAATCGGTCTACTTCTGAGACAATTAAAGGACTGTAGTGGGCTTTTTCTTGGGGGAGCCATTTTGCTAAGCGTTCTGCTGCTGCTCTAATGGCTCCCAGAGGATTACGAATTTCGTGGGCTAAGCCTAGTGCCAAGGTCTCCATGAGGTTAAAGCGTTCTTGGACTTTTTCCTGTTCTTTAATGGCCTTAAAACGTTCTAAAGGACTAATCCAGATCAAGACACCTTCAGGTTTTTGTGCTGACCCTAGGGGAGCAAGTTCTATTTGGACTTTAAGTTGGCGGGCTTTGATCTTTAATTGAGTTTCCAAGAGTTTAAAACTGCGACCTTTTTTGAGCACTTCTTGAAGAGCTTTTTTAACCTCGGAAGAAAACCGCACATAGCTGGGTAATTTTTTTCCCTGAAAAAGAGGAAGGGATAGTTCCAATAGACCTTGAGCGTGAGGATTGAGATAGAGAATTTCTTCCTGAAGATCCAATAAAACTAAGCTGGAGTGGAGTTCGCTAAAGAGTTTTTCTAGGATCTCTAAGGGTTGATGGGATGGCGCAACTAAGGGCATGTCTTTTTCTAAGCCTGATAGTCAAGGAGTGCAAGTCTTAGATTGTCGGGTTTGCCTATGCCTAAGCGCATTTTTTCTAGGCAATTTTGCTGAATATGATCCAAAGATTCTTCTAAAGAAGGCAGGCTGGCAGCTTGGGCTAAGGAGCTTAAGTCAAAGCTTTTACCAAAATAATTATCGGTGATTCCATCCGTGGCTAATAAGAGTCGATCACCCTCTTGGAGCGGGATGCGGGTTTTTTCCATGTATTGGTTTAAGTCTTGCTCGGAGTCTCCCAGACCACGGCTTAAAATATGACCTAATTGGCGTGCTGTTTCTTCATTGACGAGTCTTTTATAAAAAAGCTCCTGTCCCTTACTATGGTCTTGGGTTTGGCTTAGGATTTTTCCTTCTCGGATTACCATGGCCTTACTATCACCCATATGCCAAATTTGGACATAACCCTCGGCAATTTGTGCCATGACCAAGGTACAGCCTAAAGTAGAGGGCTGACCTAAAATTTTTTCTAGTTTGCTGCGGGCTAATAAGGCTTCTTGGGCCTGGATAGCGGCTTGCAAAGGATCTTTATCTTCGTTAAGAGCTTTTTCTAAAAAGTCTAAAACAACACCGCTGGCAGCATAGCCTTTAGAAAGACCTCCCATGCCGTCGCTTAAAATTAACATTTTTTGTTTATTTTGTAGGAGAATACCGTCTTCGTTTTGATTTTTATAGCCCTCTCCAGGATGGGTAAAGGCTAAATAAGGATGCTCACCCATTTGGCCTTTTAGTTTGGCTTGTTGATTATAGCGGGCTTTATGAAGAAAAGGGCTAGCGTAGGGGCCTTGAGGGTTTTTTAAGTTTTTTTCTCTTAAATGGAGTAATAGGGATATCGGGTGAAATTGTTTTAAAAGCTCTTTGAGACTAAGGTTTAAGTCCTCAAGATCCTTAGGCCTTTGTGCCAATAGTTCTTCAGCTTCATGGCAATAGACTTGGCAGTAGAGTAGGGCCTTATCGGCTGAGAGTGGTTTGTTTTCTAGAGGATCCCATTGGAAAAAATTCCAAAGAGGACTTGGAATTTGAGGACGGTCTCGGATAGGACCGAATAAGGGTTTAATTTCTGAAGATAAAGCGGCCAAAGCTTTCATGGAGGCTCCGCGAAGGCATTAAAAGCATGATTGTAAAAATTCTTTCAGAGCTTTTTATATAGGATTTTTTTTTATGTTAAAACTCTTTTTTAATCGTCATAGTCCTTTGGTCTATTTAGCCGATTTATTGACCCTATTACTCTTGATGCTTTTAGCTTATAAGGCCTTTCAGTCACAATTTGTCTTTGGAGGACCGAGCCTTTTTTTAGTTTACACTTATATTTTTTTTAATGTCTTACGTTTTTATCCTTGGTATGGACCAGACAAATCCGATGTGGGTTTAAGGTTGCATTTTCAAAAGATTTTGGTTCCTTGTACTTATATTAGTCTTTTGGCTTTTAGTTTAAGGTACTTAGGTCTAGGAGAATTTTGGCTTTGGTTTTTAGTTATTTTGACTTTGCCTTTGCATTATTCTTCTTGGATTTTAATTGCTTTTCATTGGAAAGACAAAAGTCAGCTAAGAGCTGGTTATTTTAGTGAAAATCATTACTTACAAGATGAATAAGTCACTTTAAAAAATAAGGAATATAACCATGACTTTCTATCCTTTAGCCATTTTGGGTTTGGGTGCTAGCGAAATCTTGTTAGTTTTAGTAGTGTTATTGTTAGTTTTTGGAGCGGCTAAGTTACCTAAAATTGGTCAGAGTTTGGGGGAGGGAGTGCGTCAATTTAAAAAGGGACTCAAAGGGGAGGGAGAGGATCTAGAGGAAAAAGAAGAAAAAAAACAAATAGGCAAAAAAGAAGAATAACTTATCAAAAAATAAGCTCAAAATTAGGCCTCTGTCTCAACAATAAAATATTGACGCGGCCTTAGGCTCCGTTTTATTCAAGTCTTGCGTCAAAGGCGCGTCATTTAGGAGGTTTTTTTCCATGGTCCAAGAAGCAAATACTCAAGCCCGGGTAGTCAAACGTTATCGCAACCGTAAACTCTATGACACTCAAAACTCTTGTTATGTCACTCTAGAAGAAATTGCCGAAATGATTAGGACTGGAGATGACGTTAAGGTAGTTGATAATCGTTCGGGTGAAGACTTAACTACTATCACTCTGACTCAAATTATCTTTGAAGAAGAAAAAAAGAATAAAAAATTATTGCCTCTGTATGCCTTAAGAAAGGTCATTCAATCGGGAGGTGAAAGTTTAGCCCAACTACTTCAAAAACCTATTAACACCATTAATACAGCGGTTAATTCTATCACCAATGTTAGGGATGAGGCCGAAAAAGTCATTGATAAGATTAAGGACGAAATCGAGGATAGCTCTCAATTTGTCCGTGATTTTTTAAATAAAGCCCATAAAAATGTGGACGCCTTAAGCCACAAGGTAGAGGAAGCTTTTAAAAATCCCCTACAGTGGAATCTTCATCTTAAACCCGGCGCTCTTAAAGAAGAGATTCGAGCTCTTCGTAAAAAATTAGCGACTCTAGAACGCAAGGTCAAAAAGCATCCCCAGAACGGGAAAAAAAGCTAAATTACATGTCTTTTATTGTCATTCTCTCTGGCGGTTTGGATAGTGCAGTGAGTGCCTTTGCCCTTTCTAAAGAAAACCGCCAAGCCAGGGGCAAGGCTTTATTTTTTGACTACGGTCAAAAAGCAGCCAAGCGGGAAAAGTCCGCTGCCAAGGCCATTGCTAAGGCTTTGTCCTTAGACTTAGAGTGCTTGGACTTGGCTTTTTTAAAAAAACTCACCCATACCGCTTTGGTGATGAATGACCAGGTGGTGCCTCAAATTAAAATGGAGAAATTAGACTCTCGCAGTGAGACAGAAAAATCCGCTCAAGCAGTTTGGGTACCCAATCGCAATGGTTTATTTTTAAACATCGCTGCTTGTTACGCTGAAGCCTTGGGTATTGGAAAAATCGCCGTAGGCTTTAATGCAGAAGAAGCTATGACTTTTCCTGATAATAGTGCCAACTTTGTGGCTAGGGCAGAGAGTTTTTTTGCCCTAAGTACTCTTAAAGGCTTGGAGGTCGTAGCGCCTACCATTGGTCTTAATAAAAGAGAAATCGTCCAAAAAGCTAAAGAACTAGGAGTGCCCTTAGACAAGGTTTGGAGCTGTTATTTGGGAGGGTCTAAGCGTTGTGGGACCTGTGAGAGCTGTTTGCGTTCTATAAGAGCTTTTCATCAAGCAGGACTTTGGCAAGAGCTAAAGGCGGGCTATGCTGCTTCTCCCTTTTCTGTTTAGTTTTGCTTTAATTTTTTTAAGAGTCTCCTGCTTAAATCTTAAACAAAGATAGTCTCTTAGAAGCTTTTTGCTTTCTTTTTGAAAAACCTTATCTTGATTACTTGACCCTTTTGAATAGGCCGTGTTAGCCGAGCCGCGGCTTGAAGAAGCAGCCAAACAAGAAGCAGGCCAAGGGTTTTTTGTGGGCCTGGGGCCTGTATGGCGCCATTGGTTTTCAGTTGGCCATGAGTGTGGTGCTTGGCCTTTTAGCAGGCGATTATGTGGATCGGCACCTAGGCTGGTCTCCCTGGGGGACTTTGGTGGGTTTGCTTTTAGGAAGCCTAGTGGGCTTTACTCAGCTTTTTAAGCTGATCCGCTATAAAGAAAAGCTAGAAGAAAAGTCCAAGGAGGCCCCATGATTCAGGAAGACTCCAAAACAAGTCCCTTGAGTTCTAGCTTGCTAGAATGGATTAATCTTAGCTTGGTGCTTTTGGGTCTTTTATTGGTCTTACTTAAACAAGACTTTGCTTGGTTTTGGGCTTTCTTTTGTGGGGGACTTTTAAGCGTCCTTAATTTAAGGCTTTGGAGATTGTTAGTAGCGGGATTGACAGGTCAGAGAAAATTTAGCAAAGCCCTCTTAGCTCTTTTAGCACTTTTAAAGCTGACTCTTATTTTTGGTGGTTTAGCTTTGATTTTATGGTTTTTAAAACCCCCTTTGGTGCCTTTTTTATTGGGTATAAGTACTTTGGTCATGGCAATTGTCTTGCAGGGAGTTTGGGGCATGATCAAAGGATAGATAAGTAGGTATTAATTTTTTTTATTAAATCCCTGTCTGCCTGCCTTGAGGTAGGTTTTTAGTCAGGACAAGTTTTTGGAATCTTGCTTATGGGACACTTTTCTTGGTTAGGACACCTTCTTCATATCGATCATCACTATGTGCATGTGGCTCATGCGGCTTTAATTGCGCTTTTGATGCTTTTATTAGGTTTGATCGTCCGAATCCGTCTAAGAAATACTGAGAAACATCTAGTGCCTGCCAGTAAGTTGAGTTTGATCAATATTTTTGAAGTAGCTTGTGAAGGGCTTTTGACTTTGATGGAAGGTATTTTGGGTCACGAGGCTAAACGTTATTTTCCCTTTGTGGCTTCTTTATTTATCTTTATCTTTTTAAATAACCTTTTGGGTGTGATCCCTGGTTTTTTGCCTCCTACTGATAACTTTAATACCACCTTTGCCTTGGGTATCGCTGTTTTTGTTTATTTTAATTATGTGGGTTTAAAAACGCAGGGGCTAGCTTATCTAAAGCACTTTATGGGTCCGGTGATCTTCTTAGCTCCTTTAATGTTGGTGGTTGAGATTATTGGGGTTTTTGTAAGGCCTCTTTCTTTGGCTCTTCGTCTGGCAGGTAACATGACAGGCGATCATATGGTTTTAGGAATTTTTTCGGACTTGGTGCCCGTGGTAGTGCCGGTGGTTTTTTTAGCTTTGGGTGTTTTTGTATCTTTTATTCAGGCTTTTGTATTTTCGCTGCTCAGTACTATTTATGTTGGCTTGTCACTGCCCCATGAAGAGCACCATTAATAAAAAATAAAATAAATATAATAAAAACAGGAGATGACGATGAAAAAAACCTTGAACGTTCTTTTTAGTTTCCTAGCTGTCACGCTAGTGAGTTCAGCACTTTTTGCTGATACTTACGCAGCAACTGCTTCGGCTGACAGTAATGGTATTTATGCCTTAGGTGCAGCTATTGCAATTGCTATTGCTGCTGCTTTTGGCGCTCTTAGTCAGTCTAAGGCAGCCTCTGTTGCTTTAGAAGGGATTGCTCGTAATCCAGGAGCTGCTTCTAAAGTGCAAACTCCTATGATTATTGGTTTGGCTCTGATTGAGTCTTTGGTTATTTATGGATTCGTTATTGCAATCTTGCTTTTGGGCAAGATTCCTAACGTTCCTGCTTAAGGGATTGCTGATTTTAGTCCAATCAGCTAAAGCCAAGTCCTTCGGGGCTTGGCTTTTTTTTATCTTAATTATTCGTGGGGAGTGGCGGGTTCAGTGTGAACAACAACGTCGATTACCTCAGGCATTTTATCTTTAATGTTTTGAATCACTTGATGGCTTAATTCGTGGGCTGATTGGATATTCATTTTGGGATCTACATGAATATTAAGATCCATATAAATCGCCTTGCTATGTCCTCGGGTGCGGATATGATGACAGTGTTGTACTCCGGGAATTTTAAGGGCGATTTGGGCAATGGGTTCAGGATCTAGAGGAGCTGTGTCAATCAGGATATGAATACTTTCCCAAACAATTTTGTAACCGCTGTAGCCCACTAAAAGCGCAATTAAGATAGCCGCAGCAATATCCAGCCAAAAAAGCTGAAAATAAGCAGCACCTAAGGCAATCATCACTGAGAGACTAGCATAAAAGTCGGTGGCTGTATGGGCGCTATCCGCAGTAAGGATTTGGCTGGATAGACGTTCGCCTTCGCGGTGTTCATAGCGGCTGACGCCAAGGTTGATAGTCATGGTACCTAGCATGATGAGAAAACTCCATAAAGTGACTTCAGGAGTTACAGTATGAGAGAGTCTAAAGTAGGCCTTAGAAAGAATTTCATAACAGCTTAAAAACATCATACCGCTAATTAAGATAGCTGCTATGGCTTCGATCTTACGGTGGCCATAAGGATGATTGTCATCAGCGGGTTTTGCGGCAAAGCCTACGGCCACTAGTCCAATGATATTAGAGGTGCCGTCTAAGAGAGAATGGTAGCCGTCCGCCATCATACTTAGGCTTTCTGTAAAGTAGCCGTAGATTAGCTTGGCTAAAGCCACCAAAAAATTAAGCGCTAAAGTTATCCAAAGGACACGGCGAATTTGTCTTAGACGGTTTTGAGACATGGGGACTAAGGTAAATGAAAAATAAAAAATGATAAATCAAAATTAATTTAGCTTTTAATCTTAAGTAAGAGAGTAAGATTATTTGACTCCCCAGTACTCTACTAAGAATAAACTTAAATCGCTCCAATAGGTGATCACCATAAGAGCAATTAATAGTAGAAAAAGAAAGGGCAGGCTGACTTTATAAAGATGGGTAATAGATTTTTTAAATCGAATACTAGAGATAAAAAGATTAATTCCTACGGGAGGAGTAATATAGCCAATTTCTAAATTAGTTAGAAAAATCATGGCCAAATGCACAGGATGAATACCAAATCGCGCAGCGATGGGTAAAATAATAGGCACCACCACAATAATGGCGCTAAAAATATCCATCAAACTACCTACGATAAGCAAAAAGATATTAAGGGCAATTAAAAAAGCCCATTTGTTGGTAATAAATCCTTGGATCCAATCAAAGATCTTATTGGGAATTTGTTCATCTACTAAATAAGAAGTAAATCCCATGGCGACGGCTAAGATCACAATGATGGATCCTACTAAGACCATGCTTTCTTTAATAATCCTAGGAAGGTCTTTAAAAAAACTAACATCTCGATAGAGAAAAACTTCTACAATTAAGACATAGAGTGCCGTGATGGCAGCGGCTTCACTAGCGGTAAAGTAGCCTCCATAAATACCAATTAAAATAATAAAAGGAAGAGGAATCTCTAAAGCTGCTTCATAAAGAGCTTTTCCTAGAGTTATTTTTTCTTCTTCCGATTCGGCGGGGGTTTGTAGGGCTAGAGAAGCCTGTTCTTTTTTAGCTTTAAAGCTTTGTCTTAAGGCGTAAGCTCCTAGGATCACCATAATTAAAAATCCTGGAAAAATACCTGCCGCAAAAAGTTGGTTGACGCTGACGCCTGCTACAAGCCCATAGAGAATAATAGGTAAAGAGGGAGGGAATAATAAACCCAAGGACCCACCTGTAGTCATAAGTCCGGTTGTAAAGTCTTCTCCATAAGATTCTTTAATTAAAATAGGATAGAGTAAACCACCTAAAGCAATAATGGTAACGCCTGAAGCACCGGTAAAAGCGGTAAAAAAAGCACAAGCAATCAAGCTAACAATAGCCAGACCACCGGGTAACCAACCAAAGAGGGCCTTACTTAAATTGACCAGCCGTTTAGGAGTACCGCTTTCGGCCATGAGGTAGCCTGCAAAAGTAAAAAGAGGAATAGCCGATAAGGTGGGCGCACTGACTAGGCGACTCATTTCAATGACAATAGCGCTAGAAGGGATATCCACTTGATGAAAGGCTTCTAAGGCAATGGCGCCAAAGATAATAAAAAGGGGTGCGCCCAAAACCGCAATCAAAAAGATGACTAAAACCATGGGCATTTTAAGCTCCCTGTCCTTTCTCGATTTGAGTGTTATTAGACTCTTCTTCTTTAGAATCAGGCGAGATAAAGTGTTTGATATCTTCTAAGCTAAGCATCAAAAAGCGAGCACCCATAATCGCAAAGCTTATAGGAATAATACTTAAAGCCCAATGATTGGGCAGACCTTCTACTAACATGCCTCCAAATTCTTTTTCGTCTTTTAAGAAGTTCCAAGCTGCTTCTAAAAGATAGAGACAGACTGTGCTTGAAGCAAGGTGTACAATACCAAGGCATAAGTTTTTTAAGCGTTCGGGTAAAAACTTACTTAAAACATCAAAACGGATGTGACCTCTTTGATGGGTCGCCATAGAAACAAACAAAAAGCCCACCCAAATTACCAGGGCCCTGACAATGGGATCACCCCAGGTAATGCCTGTATCCCAGATATTGCGTAAAGCCACCTGCAGACTTCCCAAAATAATCATCGTGATTAAGGCAAGAGAAGCTAGAGCACTTTCTAGATGTTCTAGTATTTGGCTGAGTCGACGAATGAATTTCATGACTTCAACAGAGTTATTTTTAAAAGAAAAACTAGGCCAAACGGGATAGTCGGCCTAGTTTTTCTAGGACTCTTTTAATTATTAATTTAAAAAATTATTTTCCTCGTTTTTCTTTAAGGTAGCCTTGGACTTTGGCTAATAACTCAGCAGAATAAAGTTTGCCAACTAGCTTAGGCCAGACTTCAGAGGAAAGTTTTTTTAATTCTTCTAGATCCTTAGGTGCGACCTTGACTACTTGAATACCATTGTTCTTAAGAGATTCTAGAGCTTGGGTATTTTCTTGGCGGATTTTGGTGACTAATTGTTTGGAGTATTGGTCGATCACTGTTTTAAGAATTTTTTGTTCTTCAGGGCTGAGTTTGGCCATGATTTTTTTACTAACTAAAAGAGCTCCGGTAGAGTTGGCTAGTTTTATATCCGTAAGATGACTTACTTTAGTGCCCCATTGCAAAACTAAAACGGCTAGAGGAGGACCATAGACGCAGTCGATGAGGTTGGTTTGTAAACTAGTTAAGACATCAGGCATGGACAAAGGAATAGGGGCAATGCCTAAGGCCTCGGTCATGGCTTGGGCTAGAGGGTCTCCTTCCCAAACCCAGCATTTGACGCCTTCCATGTCCGACTGTTTGGCAATAGCTTTATTAGAAAAAATATTAACAAAGCCTGCCTCAGCCCAACCTAAAAGTTCAAAGCCTTTAGCTGAAAAAGCTTTTTCTAATTCAGGACGAATCTTTTCTTTAACGTAGTCAACTTCTTCGTAAGAGTTAAAAAGTAAGGGAAGTTCTAAAATTCGAGTGGCGGGCACGATTTGTCCTAGTCCCACTCCAGTAAAGGCTCCAGCATGGATCTGGCCAATGCGCATTTTGCGAAGAACGTCTTTTTCGTCACCGGCAACTCCGCCGGAATAAATTTGTAAAGAAACGTTGCCTCCCGTTTGAGATTTGATTTCTTCATTCATGGCTCTTAAGGTTTTGTCCCAAGTGGAACCCTCTGGAGCTAAAGAAGCAAGTTTGATAACCGTGGCAGCTTGTGCAGCGCTGCTAATAAGGATTATAAGTAGAGTCAAAAGAACAAATGTTTTTTTCATGAAGAAAACCTCCCGTGGACTTGGAAATTAAATTAAAAAAAATTAGTTGGTGGCAAAAAAGTTATCGGCTTTTTTCAGTAAAAGTTTGGCGCGAATTTTAGCCAGTTTATTACTTAGTATTAATTCTTTTTTGGCTTCAGCATCGCCTTGGATTACTTCATTTAAAAGTCGATTAAAAAGTTCACGTTTTTGTGTTTGTACAGCATAAAATTGTGCGTAGGCGACTTTTGCCATTAGGTGCTGTCCTTGATTTGCTTCTAGGGCTTGTTCAAAAAACTCTTTAGCCAGCTTAGGTTGGCCGCCTAGCATGGGAGGACGACTGGCATAAAAGCCGCCTAAAAGTAAACTAGGACCTCCATGGTAATAATTAGGGTCTAGCTCGTAAACGCGCTCCATCAAGCTTTGGACCTTAGGAATCTCTCCAATAGCGGCAATGTCATCTTTATGCCAATTAAGGTAATTGCCCCAGGCAAAGGCGATCCAAAAAAGATCTTCTAAGTCTTTTTTGCCTTTTCCCTTTAAGGCCTTTTTCCAAGCCTCTAAACTAGATTGACGGGCTTTGCTTAAGCCTTTTTGGTCTAATAATTCCATCGCCGCTTTTTTAGCTCTTCTATAAAACTCCTTAGCGCGGGTTTTAGATTTTTTTTGTTGGGTTAAGTCTTGAGCTTCTAAGATAGCGTTTTCTGTAAAACCGTAGGCATAGGAACTGTAGGCTCGGGTAAGTAAGAGTAAGGTTGTTTTGTCTTTTGGGTTTTGTAGATAAAAACTATCCAACATTTTTAAAAAAGCTAAGGAGGCGTGACTTGCTAAATCAACGTCGGATTCTTCATCCATGGAAGGAGTAGCATCATAAAAAACCTGAGTTGTGATTTTGGTGGCGGTTTTTTTAAGACCGCAAGCGGAGCTGAAAAAAAGAATCGCAATAATAGTGACGTAATGCGTTATATACTTAGCTTTCATGGCCTGGGGAGCTAGCATGGCTAGTAGGCAGTGTCTAGCGGCAATCCATACAATTTTTTTGCTGTGGTGGTGATGGGTTAAGGGACTTTGTGGTCATCAGTTAAGCCTTTAATTTAGGTAAGAATCCCAGGGTGCTCGGACTCTTGAGAAATGAGTCGATGAGTATAAGGGTTAGGATAAGCGCGACGTGGAAGAAATTTTTTAGTGGCTTCTCCTCTTTGGGCATTGCGTCGATAGGCTTCTGTAATAATAGCTGCCCTAATGGGGGCGGCATAGTATTTGACTGTGTCACTGCCTTCTTGGGCTTGTTTTAAAAACTCGATAATGGGTTCTATCCTATAGGTCATCATGGCTAGCATTCGGCCACAAAAAGCATCGGCCGCAGCTTCTTCTTCTCGTCTTAATTCGTAAATTTGCTCCCAGCTTAAGTGGTCTAAGCTAGAGCGTTTTTTTTGATTGCTGATTAGGTGTCCCCATTCGTGGGCCATTACGCCTGCTAAAAGATCGTGGTTGTGGCCATGTTGCTCCAACAATTTTACCCCTATATAAACATTGCCCTTGTCGTCAGCGGCTCCCACGGTATTTTTGGCTAGGACTAATTTGGCATCTTGACCGGAGAGCTGTTTGAGTTTGCGTTTAATTTTTTCTAAGGCTCCATAATAACTAAAGAGAACAGCCAGTTGGGGGTGGTTTTCTAATTTTTCGATGACGGGTGGGGTTTCTCCCAAACTTTTGGCAGGAGCTTTGCCGGATGAGGAGCTGGTTTTGCTGCCAGACTTACTGCGATTAAGCCAGGTGGGCATACGGCTGAGTCCAGCATTAATACGTAGATCCATAGATTTAGATTAAGCCTGTTTATTTGATACTGTCTAGTCTTTTAGTTTGGGCTTGGGCTAAAGAGGATTTTTTAGCTATAATTAAAAAAGTAGGCTATTTTTTTGTAAAAAGTTGAAACTTATTGGTGGGGTTATGACGGAGAATGCTTAAGATCCATCAGGGATGAGTTCTTCATTTTTGGTTTTTTTGATCCCTTGAAAACAGAGGGGATAACATTCCTTCGTGGATTAAAAAGGAGGTGTGAGGTGAACTTATTTAAGTCCTTTGTTTTTTTTCTTATTATTCTTTTTACTAGTCCTGTTTTGGCGGCAGAATTAGCAGGAGTGACTTTGCCCGATCAACTCAAGGTGGATGAACAAATACTGCAGCTAAATGGCTTGGGTTTAAGAAAAAAGGCCTTTATCAAAGTCTATGTGGCAGGGCTTTATCTTCCGGAAAAAGAAGCTAGTGCTAAAAAAATCCTCTCCAAGGATCAATCCCGTTATGTGGTAATGCACTTTGTTCGTGATGTAGGAAAAGATAAAGTCTGTGACGCTTGGTTAGAGGGTTTAAATAATAACACAGCCCATCCTTCTGATGATTTAAAGGCTAAGATGAAAACCCTGTGTGATTATATGGAAGATATTCAAAAAGACCAAACTTATGTCTTTGTTTATAGGCCAGGAAAAGGAACAGAGGTCTTAGTCAAGGGTCAGTCTAAAGGCTTTATCCAAGGTAAAGACTTTGCGGATGCTTTATTGGCTTGTTTGATTGGTCCCAATCCGCCGGGAGAAGCCTTTAAAGCGGGTCTTTTGGGAAATTTAGATTAATTTTAAATTAATCTAAATTAATCTAAATTTTTATTAAAACAGAAGCCGTTAGTCTTTCTTAACCTTTTTATTAAAGATCTAGTATATTTTAACTTCTTTAAAATTTTTTAACTTAATGAAAAAGCTAGTTGTCTTTTAGAACGTTTAAAAATAAAGACACGTTTGGTCTAATGACCGAGATTAAAGGTCTTTGATAGACACTTATTTAATCAAATTAAATCAAGGAGAAATTATGCGTTTAAAAATTATATTATCATCTTTAAGTCTTCTATTTTTATTTTCAGCTACTAGTCTTTATGCCGATGCTAGGTTAGAGCAAGAATTGGGACTTAGCCAGGATCAGGCTGCTAAGGTCAATACCATTCAATCTAAATACCGACAGGAATATAGCAAGGTACGTCAGGAATATAACCGAGAAAATCGAGCCTTACGTCGTGCTCGTTTGGATGGTGATAATGCTACAGTAGCAGGAAAAGAAAAAACTACTAAAAAATTAGAGCAAGATATGAAAGCCATCAAATCTAAAGAAGACGGAGAAATTAAAGCTCTTTTAAATGCTGAGCAAAAGGCTAAGTTTGAAGCTTGGGTCCAAAAGCGCGAAGCGCGAGACCGTAAGTCTGGTTCTCGTGATATTCGTTAATTTATTTGGATTATTTAGATTAAAAATTTTAAGCCAGTCTTTCAAGTCTTGATAAAAGACTCTAGACTGGCTTTTTTTTTAATTTTAGACTTAGAAGGTTTTTTTACTTAAGCATATAAGGTGAGTACTATGATGGGTGATGATTCTCTTTTTAATTTGTTAGAACAAGGGCTAGCTGAGGCTAAAAAAATAGGCGTCTCTAATATTCTTCTTTCTGCTATGGCTAAGGAGCAAAGAGGTGTTGAAGTTTTTGAACGCGAGCTTAAGTCCGTGCAAGTCTCTGATGAAGTTAAGCTAAGTGTTTGGTTGAGTATGGGAGAGGCTTGGGGAGCTTCTACCTGTGAGGGTTTAAATTTAACTTCTCTTAAGCAGGCCATTGAACAGGCTAAGCTTGCTTGTGAGTTTAGTGATCCTGATCCCAACTATAGTCTGGCTCCTAGTATTCAGTTAGAAGAGCATCACTTTATAGACGAGAGTATTTTCAAAACTTCCATGCAAGACTTAGAAAAAGAAGCTCTTAAGATGGAGGCTTTAGCTTTGGCTTTTGATCCAAAGATTAAAAATGTCTCTGAGCTTAGTTGGGGTCATACTAAAAAAACTCGTTATTTACTTAATTCTCAGGGTTTAAAACATGCTGAAACAAGTGGTCTTAGGCATATTGGGCTTTCCGTTTTAGCAGAAGGCAAAGATGGGCGTGTGGTTAATGCCTATGAGGGCGAGTCAATCCGTCATCTTAAGGATTTTGATTCTCAGGCTTGGGTAGGCCAGGTGGCAGCCGAAGCCGTCAGGAGGATTGAGCCCAAGACGATTAAGTCGGGTGACTATGAGATTATTTTAGAGGCCGCTCCTGCAGCTCAACTATTAAGAAGTTTTGTTCCGGCCTTTGGAGGTGATTTTTTATATAAGGGCTTATCTAAGTTAGAAAAAAAATTAGAACAAAAGATTGCTTCCGAAATAGTTACCTTATCCCAGAGTCCAATTCAGGGTTTGGTGCCGGTGGTTTTGGATGGGGAGGGGATGCCTGCTCAAGATTTGGATTTGATCAAAGAGGGTATGTTTAAAAATTTTTATCATAATCTTTATACTGCTAAAAAAGCTGGGGTTAAAACAACGGGCAATGCAGCCTTTGCCTCTGGTCAAGCGCCGGCTTTAAGTCCACTTAACTTGGCTTGGCAGGGCAAGACTATGCCAGAAGAAGAGCTTTTAAAAAAGGTCAATCAGGCTCTTTATATTAAAGAATTACACGGAGCGATGGCTTCTCCCATTAGTGGCGACTTTTCTTATGGAGCTTTGGGTTATTGGGTAGAGGATGGACAGATTCAGTACCCCATAGCTGACTTTACGGTAGCCGGTAATTTTTTTGAGATGCTACTTAATATTAAAGGGATGGGGCAAAAACTTCGTTATCAGTCTACCCATGTGACGGGTTCTTATGGTGGTAGAGACCTTTGGGTAAAAGGTTTGAAGGTCTCGGCTTAAGGACAAACCTTTAATAGTTGACATATAGTACCACTATGGTGCCATTTTTTATGTCTCCTAAAATTAAAGACTTAATTAAGATTTTGGAGAAAGCAGGTTTTGTCAACCGAGGAGGCAAGAGTAGTCATCCTAACTTTAGTCACCCTAAAGGTTTTAAGTTAACTTTAAGTGGCAAGCCCAGCCAAGACTTTGCATAAGCTTTTGGCGATTAGGGCTTTTCAAGCAGGGGAAAGTCTGCAGGCTTATTGTATTAGAAGTTTAAAAAAGGCTTTAAACCTGGACTCTCTTAAATCTTCTTAAATTTCTATGCCTAATATTTTTATCATTTTGGTGCGCCCTAAGTACTCGGGCAATCTTGGCTCGGTGGCTAGGGCTATGAAGAATATGGGGCTTGATGCTTTACGTTTGGTTAATCCAGAGGCTGATCCCCATTCGGCTCAAGCTAGACAAATGGCACCCCATGCTCAGGATGTCTTAGAGAGAGCCACTTGTTTTGATAGTTTGTCTCAAGCTGTTAGTGATTGTGACTTAGTGGTGGGTTTGACCCGTCATCAAGGAGGGACTAGGGACAATCAAATGTGGGTAAAAGATTTTTCTGATTGGTTAATGACGCAAACTACTTTTCAAAACATTGCCTTAGTCTTTGGTCCCGAAGACCAAGGCCTTCTTAAAGAGGACTTAAAACTTTGTCAGCGTCTGGTGAGTATTCCCAGCTCTCAAGAGGCCCCCTCTCTTAATTTAGCTCAGGCTGTGATGGTGCTTTGTTATGAGCTTTTTAAGCAAGACTCGTCCCTGTCCTTAGAGGACCCAAGTCCTCTGGCTTCTAGTCAAGAGCAGGAAGGATTTTATAAAGATTTAAAAGACCTATTAAATGAAGCCGGTTTTTTAAATCCGCAAAACCCCCGTCATACGATGCAACTCTTACGTAATCTTTTTCATCGTGCTTTATTAAAGTCCGAAGAAGTCAACTTGTTGCGTGGTGTTTTAAGACAAGTCCGCTGGTGGGCAAAAAAACCCAAGCCCCCCCAAGTCTAGATTAGTGACGCTCCAAGTGCTTTAAAGAGTATTGGTATTGGGATGGTAACCAGTCTAAAGGAGTTTGCTCATGAAAAGCGTCCTTGATTTGTTTCATCCATTGGGACTTTTTCTTTTGTCCATTTTTTTGTGGAGAAGCAAAAGGTAGTTTTAGTGCTTTCTTTTTCTGAGGCCATAGGAGGAATCGGCTTAAGGTTAGTGAAGTATTCATGGTTTATCCTCTCATATTGACATATTGCGTTAATGTACGCTTATTAATGCAATGTGTCAATAGCTAGTGTGATTTTGAGAGGGCTTTTTTCTTTTTTTCTTTAATTTTAAATACTTATGAAAGAAAAAAATCCTAAGTATTAATTTAATGATTGCGGCTTCTTAAGAGGCCGATTAGGTCTTAAGAGAGGTTTTTATCCTTATTTTAGGAGAGTTTTTTGCTTATGGAAGAGATTATTCAATTAGCTCGTCAAGCTAGAGAGGCCAGTTGGGAGGCGGCTAAGTTGACGACAGAGCAAAAGAATCAAGTCTTGCTTAAGGCAGCTGAGAGGCTTTTGGATCAGCAAGCAAGAATTGCGGCAGAAAATGCTAAGGATTTAGAAGCTGCTGAGGCCAAGGGGCTTAGCGCAGCCATGGTGGATCGTTTGCGTCTTAATAGGGCACGGATTGAGGAGATGGCCCGGGGTTTACAAGAAGTAGTGCAATTGCCTGATCCAGTGGGGCAGGTGACCAAGGAGTGGACCCGTCCTAATGGACTTAAGGTACAAAAGGTTCGGATTCC
>JAGRNM010000069.1 GCA_020440745.1 Deltaproteobacteria bacterium | reverse complement strand
ATTTTGCCAAATCTCCAATCTCTACTTCTTTAATGGCTTGGTCTGGAAGGTATAAAAGAGCCTCTTTTAATTTTTTCTCATTTTCAGGAGTAGCTTCCAGTAAAAGATCTATATCCTCGGTAGCCCTGACAAAACCATGCTGGATAACCGCCATGCCTCCTACCACAATATAATGCACCCCTTTATCATTGAGCTGCCGACATAATTCGACCAAATCTTCTAAAGTAGGAGGGCGAGACTCTAACGGGCTCTCATCAGATGTTCCCATCGCTCTTTTTCCTCATAGCTTTTAAAACGATAAACACCTCTTGGAAAAAAGGGCTTGGAACCCCTTAGCTTCAATACAAGTTTAAATAAAGCATTGGCGGCTTTGAGTCCACCGGCAGAGGGCACACGCCTCCCAAGCACTTTGACTTTTGGGCTCTTCTCTAAATCCACCAAAAGAAAATAAGCATTGACAGCAAAACTGTCAATGCTTTCAAAACTCATGCTAAAATAAACTAATCTTGTTTAGAGAAAAACTCCTTTGAGGCCTCGGGATCTGGTTTAATAGTATCAGCACCGGGCTTCCAGTTAGCAGGACAAACCTCACCGTGTTTTTGAAAAAAGTTTAAAGCATCCACCACACGGATGGCTTCTTCCACACTGCGACCTAAAGGCAAGTCATTGACCACTTGGTGACGTAAGATACCTTCTTCATCAATTAAAAATAATCCACGTAGCGCAATACCGGCATTTTCTAAAAGCACACCATAACTACGGGAAATATCTTTAGTGGTATCCGCAATCAAAGGATACTTAATCTCACCCAAACCACCTTCCTTACGAGGAGTTTTTCTCCAAGCTAGATGGCTAAACTGACTGTCAATAGAACAACCTAAGACTTGCACTCCTCGTTTTTCAAACTCAGCCATATTTTTACTAAATTCAATAATCTCTGTAGGACAAACAAAGGTAAAATCCAAAGGGTAAAAGAAAAGCACCACTTTTTTACCCTTATAATCACTTAAAGAAACTTGTTTAAAACTATGATCCGGCATCACGGCGGTTGCGGTAAAATCAGGAGCTTTTTGTTGAACTTGAATCATGATCTTGTCCTTTCTAAATAATTTTTTATTTCCTTAATTAAGATTAAAAATAAAAACGATCCCCCTTTTTCTCTAAAGGAGCTGGATCAGCCTGTAACATTATTAAAGATTCGTCAAATGGCTTCTAAGTTTTTTTATTCTTCAAAACTCAAATGATAGACCTTAGGCTCTTCTTGATAATGACTAATCATTAGCTCCTGACGGATAGCCTCGGTACAATGGGGAGGATAAAGAGAATCCATTAAATCCATGAGTTCCTCCTGATTGGTGTCTGGCCGCACACAAGCCATACCATAAATGACCTCACCATCGTCAATCACCATTAAAGTGCCAACCCGGCGACCCTCGGAAACTGTCCAAAGGTCCCAAAGCTCTCCACTAACCGCATGGGAAGCGCGGGTGGCGTAGAAAGTTCGGGGTTCGTTACGGGTAATGGGGGTTACTTTAGAGTCACGAGCCATGATTTTTTCCTTTAAAAGAACTGGGGCTTATGGCTTATGACCGATGGGTCACCACAAGTCAACCAAGGAGGCAAAGGATGTCTTTTATTAGCCAATGGATTTATATACTCAGCTTAAGCCTGTGGGTAGGAGGCATGGTTTTCTTTTCTTTTTTTACCACACCAACAGCCTTTAGCGCCCTACCTAAGGAAATGGCCAGTTCCTTTATTACTCAGATTTTTCCCCGCTACTATATGCTGGGCTATGTCTGCGGAGGGGGATTGGTCTTAAGCACCTTGACAGAAACTTTTCTTTTAAAAAAAGCCCCTTGGATTAGGATAATCTTACTCACCATCATGGTCAGTAGCACCCTCTATGCAGGCCTGGCGCTAAGACCTCAAGTGCACCAAACAAAAATTGAACTCCAAGCCCTAGAAGAAGGTAGCCAAGCCCATGCTAAGGTTAAAGAACGTTTTGATAAACAACACCGTCTATCAGTCATTTTAAATTTGATTAGTTTAGTTGCTGGACTTTTTTTAATCGGCATCCTTGCCTTTAGGCTAAGAACTTAGCGCAGAAGCCTGGCCTCGCCCAAAACCCCGTGGCAAGTGCTAAGGGTAGCTAGCTTAAAAATTTGGTACTGAGGATCCTCTAGAGACTTAAGCAAATTTTGAAACTCCTCTAAGATCTCAGCCATGGCAATGGTACCCACACCCTGCAGGCGATGCCTACAAACCAAAACCTGAGACTCTTTTTTTAAAGCCAAAGCCATTTCCCAATCTCTAAAATCTTCTATGCCTGGGCAAAACTTAGGCTCGATACAATGGACTGGGCATTTCCATTTAGCAAAACTCAAAGCAAGAGAGCCTGAGGCCAGAGGGATTTTAACCGGTGGAGCTAGATGGATTTCAGGGCCTTTATTTTTAAAAGATTTTCCTAAATCCAAAATCTCAAAAGAAAGCTTAGCAGCCCTTAAAAAGGCCAAAAATAATAAATGGGGTGATAAAGGAGAAGGTACCCAATGGTCCAAAGCTGTCTCAGACTGATTTAAATTTTTTTGCAAAAAATCACTTAAGTAGTCTTCCCAATCGGCTAGCACTAGAGAAACCTGACCCGCCTGAAGCAAATCAGACCGCGTCAAAGCACAATGGGGATTGTGATCAATGACCTTAATGTTTCTAAATTCTAAGTGATTATAGTCTCTAGCCTTAAGTAACTGACGGACATAGTGAGAACCAAAACATCCACCGCCCACCACGTGAAAGTCCCTGACTTTCCAAGGAAGCCTCTTCATCAAGATTGTTCCCCGTCTCCCTCTCCCTCTTCGTCAGAAGCTTGGCCCTCTTTTTCTTCTTCTTCCTGACGTCGTTTCACTTTAAGCTGGTCGGCCTTGTGTTCGAGGTAAGCTTCTTGCTCTTCTCCCTCTAAGGTAAAAAAATATTTTTCTAAATCATCCAGCCCCAAGACCGCCGCAAAGAGCCTTAAATAATTAGAGTCATTAGCAGGATTGTTAGGATCCGTCAGGCTAGAGGGCAAAATCACATTATCCCCAAAAAGCTTCATAGCGCCCATTGCGTTTTTGAGCATACTAGAGGCCGATCCTAGATTAAGCTTAGAGGCTTGAGAAAAAGAATCAGGGGAGGCCTTAGGCTGAGCCGGGGTTGTTTGCTCAACCCCATCGGCAGCAGGCGGATGCAAGGGACTAAGCGGAGAAGAAGACTTGCGGGAAACTTTAGACATAATTTACTTTAAACGTGCTCATCTTTTAAAGACAAGAAGTTTTACTTCTTAGTCATCCGACGCCGCTTATGAGAGCCGTCTTGGATATGACTAAGTCGTTTTAAATCCTCAATCTTAATTTGAAAATCCTCATGCCCCTCCAAGGACTCGTCTTTACCATATTTAATAGCAGTGGCCATAGTCCTCCAAATACTAGCATCGGCCTGGTCATAAATCATGTCATAGAGCTTTTCTAAAACTTCTACTTGTTGCTCTTTAGATAAAGAGGCCAAAACTTTTTTAAAGTCCTCAAAATTATTAATTAAAGTTTTTTTTGCTCTTAAAAACATGCATTAACCTCTAAGCCAAATGGGGATCCTTATTAAGGACTTGAGAAAAAATTTGGTTTACTTGCTTTAAAACTTGGGGTGAATCAAAGGGGAGACTTTCCTCAATACGTTTGCAGTGCTCGGCTAAAGACAAAGAAATATTATGGGCAGTGACCACACTTTTGATTGAGGTCAATCCCGACCACTGAGTTCCAATAATTCTTTGCACTGGAGAAGACGGCGCTTTAGGCAGAGATTTTTCTTTAAAACTATCCTTAGAAGGAGACGTCCTCTCAGGAGAAGAAGGCTTGCTGGGCTTGGACCTTAAAGAAAGCCCCGATAGAGAAGAGATCATCGCTGTTGTAATTTTTTTCAATGACATAAGGCCCTCAATGAAAAAAGACACTTAAAAGCTTTTTATATTTACTATGCATCCAAACAATCAAAACGTCGGCGGCAAAAGTTATTTTGCTTCTCTAAAAGGTATAAAAAAGCGCCTTTTTGCCTTAGAAAAACCCCTCTTTTTTATCTTGGGTCTTTTTCTCCTCTTTGGCAAGCTTTCTCAAGACCTCTGGGCTTGGAACCCAGACTATGCCTATCCTCTGCCAAGGCAACGGGAATTCTGTGCTAAAAGGGACTCTAAAGAGACCTGGTTGTTTCGTCCCCTAGGTCTTCAAGAAGTTTGTGAAAAGAACGAAAGCCATTATCTGGCTGTTTTTGCTAAAGAACCTAGAGGCGCGATAGCCTTAATTAAGCTTTCAAAATACCAAGGCTTTTTTCCAAAACCGGGGATCAAATGGCCTCCAGAAGCTAGCCAGCCCGATCAAGGGCTCTGGCACTTTAGCTGCTTAGGAGAAAAGACGATTCCTGTTTTTGATACCGAAGTACGACTAAGGGTTTTTCTAGGGGATTTAACCGCTCCCAGCTCTCAATCCTGCGAAGCGTCAAAAAAATCAGCCCAAGACTTTTGTCAAAAAAAACTAAAAGGTCAGGAAATTTTAGAGAGCTGTGCCGGCTATTGGTAAGCTAACAGGATTTTCCGATGAAGAAAAAATTAAAAACCACACTAACACTAAGCCTACTAGGAAGCTTCATGCTATTTCCTTGGATAGCCCAATCCCATCCTTTTAAATCAAGCCATCTTTGTCTTTCTCCCGACTACCGAGCTGATCGAGGCCCTTTAAAAATTCGTGATGATGGGGCCTGTGCCTCTGAGGATATTTGGATGGAGATTCAAGAAAAAAAAGAAGATCAAAGACAAGTGATACTACTCCTACCAGCCAAGCCTCCTCTTTCTGAAGAGGAAAAGAAGGATTGGGAAAACTTTAAAAAATACTACCAAGGCGATTAAAGCAAACCCCAATCATGTTTCTGACTAAGCCTAGAAATCTCTTCTAAAAAAAACTTAAACTTAGAAGGATCCAATAAAGCATGCCAACGTAATTCGACATGCCCTTGATCATAAGAATAAAAACTTCCCCAAGAGATCCCTTCGTGACTAAGACGCTCTTGAAGAAAAGGATAAGCTTCTAAAGCCTTAGCCCATGACAAACAAAAACGCATTTCTAAATTTTCAAAACCCAAAAATTTAAAATAAGCTTTTAAAAAGCGAAAAGAAGGCCCTGGCTCTTGCGCTCCCAAAAACCTTGCTCCCTCTGCCTGCAAACAAGCATCAACTTTTTCTCTTAAAGGACGAACATCCTCTAAATAAATCACTTCTAAGCGTACAGGATAAGGAAGTCGGTGAAACAAAGTTTTAGTCCAAGGAGAAGCATTGACTAAAGAACCCATACGATGCTCCAAATAGGGCGCCAAAAACTCACCTAGTTTTTTAATAAGCTTAGACTCGGCATCTTCTCCCCACCACAACTGCTCGATCAAAGCCGCTAAAGGATCCTTCAACTTAACAAACAAACCAGGCTCTAAGGCCAATTCTTTAAAGGCTATCCAGGCCCTTTCTAAATTAGGAAACTGATAAAACAAATGACGACGAGGAGCCCGAGGCCTAGCTTGAAAAGCTAAACTAAGAGGGATCCCTCCCTTTTGTTGAAGCTTATGACGGATTTCCTCTACTTCAATAGGACTCTGAAAGCTAAAAGACTCTAGTTTAGCGTCGGGCCAGGCTACCTGCATGCCTTTAATAAAAACTTGTTCCCTAGGCCTGCTGGCAATACTAGCATTGACCAAAGCACTGGCCAGAGTCTCTGCCCCCCATGGACCTAAAGACCAAGGCACCTGCCAACCCTGAAACTCAATACTTTCCTCTAAATCATCTAAAAAAACACCACTTCCTACTTCAAAACTGCCCTCCTGAATATCTTGAGCCAAAAAAGAAGACAAAAATTTAAGATCCAGGCAAAGATCCGGCTTTTTTTCACCAAGTTCCGGCCACAAGGATAGCCTAAGTCCTTTTTGATGAGCCCTTTGTAAGACTTGGGCAACTTGGAGAGGACTTTTGGGAAAAAGCAAAGCCAACGGTACTTGGCCTTTCTTCTGCCTTAACCAAAGCTCTGCTTGGCGCTCCACATACTGAGAAGGCTTTAAAATCCCCTCAAAGAGCTCAAAAAGAGAGAAATTTTGTGCAAAATCTGACAAACTACTCCTTATTTCTTTCTATTTCCCTCAGCAAAGGGATCAAAAACTCAAAACAGGAAGAAAGATTCACAAATCCATCCTCCTGACAATAAACTTATTTGACTTCCAGAGATTCCCCTGTCTATAAGCTCCCTTCCCTTTTTTTCATAAGAAAAGGCAATTTAATCATGAGTAAAAGTGCAAAAATAACCAAGAGCTATAAAAAAATCGAAACCAATCGCCAATACCACATCGTGGATCTCAAAGACAAGGTGCTTGGCCGTGTTGCTAGCGAAATCGCTAAAATCTTAAGAGGTAAAAACAAAGCTATTTTTACCCCTAACCAAGACGTCGGCGACTTTGTCATTGCGATTAATGCCAAAGATATCAAACTAACAGGCAATAAAGTTGAACAAAAACATTATGCCCATCATAGTGGCTATATAGGTGGTATTAAAGAATACAATGCCAAGGTTTTATTAGAAAAAAAACCGGAAGAAATTATTCGCCGGGCTGTACAAGGCATGTTACCTAAGAAAAGCCCCTTGGCTAAACAACAACTTAAAAAACTTAAAATCTATCCCACAAGCGAGCACCCACACCAAGCTCAAAAACCTCAAAACCTAGAACTCGCTTAAGTAAAAATAAGGAAAGACTTCAATGGCCACTCAAAAAAATTTTTCTGGAACCGGTCGTCGTAAAGAATCAATAGCTCGTGTCCGTTTAATCCCTGGAGAAGGCCAATTCA
>JAGRNM010000068.1 GCA_020440745.1 Deltaproteobacteria bacterium | reverse complement strand
TAGAGTGTTATGATATTAGTCATTTTCAGGGGAGCGAAACCTTTGGGTCCATGGTAACTTTTATTCAGGGACAGCCCTATAAAAGTTACTACCGTCGTTTTAAACTTGAGTCTTTAAAGGGGCCTGATGATTTTGCAAGCCTTTATGAAGTGCTTTGTCGGCGTTTAAGACGAGCTAAGGAAGAAGCCGACTTAGAAAGCCCTTGGGCTTTACCCCAGTTGATGGTGATTGATGGTGGTAAAGGACAATTAAAAGCAGCTTTAGCGGCTTTAAAAGATGAGAATGTGACCGGCATTGCCTTGGTTGCCTTGGCAAAAAGCCGAAGTCAAAGTGCTGGGACTCCAGGGGCTTTGCCTACAAGGAGTGAGGAGCGTTTTTTTCTGCCTGCACGAAAAAATCCTGTGACTTTCCGAGTGCAATCGGGTGCCTTGAAATTACTTACACATCTTAGAGATGAGGCTCATCGTTTTGGGATTAGTGCTCAGCGGGGAGCGCAACGTAAAAAGAGCCTTGCTTCGGCCTTAGAAGAAGTACCTGGTTTAGGTATTAAACGAAGAACTAAGTTACTGCAGACTTATGGTTCTTATGAAAAAATAAAACAAGCTAGGCCCGAGGATTTGGCAAGCTTATTAAAGGTTAGCTTAAAACAATCGGAGGAAATCTTAAGCCGTTTAAGCTAATTAAAATTTTAAATTTATTTTTATTGATGGCCGTTTTAGAAAATAGCTTGATGGCTAATCCTAAAAAAAGACTTCCACAAAACAAGCCTGGTGATTTTTTTGTGGATGAGACTTGTATCGATTGTGACACCTGTCGGATCTTAGCACCCAAGGTGTTTGCTGAGAGCGGAGAGTATTCTTATGTGCAAGCTCAGCCTCGGGATTTACAAGAGACCCGCCGGACTTTACAGGCTTTGCTTGCTTGTCCTACCCATTCTATAGGGACAGAGGGAGATCAAAAAGCGACGCTAGCCTTAGGGGATTTTCCTTTAAAATTAGACGAGCGGATTTTTTATTTGGGTTATGCAGCAGAAGCTTCTTTTGGTGCTAGAAGTTATTTATTAAAAATTGCTGAGGGCTATTGGATGATAGAAAGCCCTCGTTGGAATCTTTCTTTGGTCAAGTCTTTGCACGCTTGGGGTGGTTTAAAGGGTATTTTTTTGAGCCATCAGGATGATGTAGCCGATGCTGATCGATATGCCAGGGAGTTTGGTGCTAAAAGAGTTATTCATCAGTTGGAGTTAAAGGCTCAGCCCGATGCGGAGGAAGTTTTGCAAGGGAAAGGTCCCTGGCCTTTAGAGAAGGGAATGGAGGCCATTTTTACCCCGGGGCATAGCGCAGGACATTGTTCTCTTTGGGTGGATAAGACCTATCTTTTTAGCGGAGACCATCTTTGGTACAGTCGAAGTAGGCAGGACTTGGGCGCCTCTAAGGAAGTTTGCTGGTATGATTGGCCCACCCAGATTGAGTCTATGGAAAAACTATTAAATATAGACTTTGAGTGGGTCCTGCCAGGTCACGGACGTTGGTTTTACGATGAAAAAATCAAGATGAAAGAGCGCTTGCAAAAATTAATTATCTGGATGAAAAAGCAAGTTTAATAGGAGGATTTATGAAATCAAACCAAACGCTTCTAAAAATTATTTTCTTACCTTTGGTATTAGTTGCTTTTTTTCTTAGTACTTCTTTATTCGCCTTACCACCCAGTCAATTAAAAGGAAAAGGGGAGATGCCTAAGGCTGTTCAAGTCAAACTAAGAGGATATATGGGCAAACTAGGAGGGCTCTTTGCCAGTGTGCAAATTGATGAGAGTGCTTTAAAAAGCGGCGAGGGAGTGGATTGGGATACTTTAGGGATTGCCTTTAAAGAAATGGAAGATACCTTAAAAGAGATTAGATCGATTAAGGAGTTTAAGAATTACGATGCTTTTTTTGGTCAGTTAGAATCGGATCTTAGGACGGTCAAGGGCTATCAGATCAAAAAGAATCCTAAGGTTTTTGACGCTTTTAACAAAATGACCAATACTTGTTTTAGTTGTCATGCCCTATATCGACCTGAGAATTTTTTGACTCAGCCTAATCATGAAAAAACTGTTAAACTTTTCCAAGGTGGGAGTCAGCAGGATTAATTTTGGGAGGAAGTTAACATGAAAAAATTTTTAAGCTTCATATTAAGTGTTTTTATTTTTTGTAGTGTCACTTCGGTCTTAGCTTGTGGCGAGGGAGATCACCAAAAGAGTCCTGTGGGAGACTCAAGTCATTCTTCTGGACTTTTGTTAGCTCAGGCTTCTTCGGACAAAGGGCAAAGTGAGGCTTCTTCTAAAAAGCAAAAGAAGCTCATTATTGATGTGAGAAGTGCCCAGGAATACGAAGCGGGTCACTTAGAGGGGGCTCTTAATATCCCCCATACTGAAATTGGTAAAAAAATAGACTCGATCACCAAGGATAAAGGGGAAGAAATTTTGCTTTATTGTGGTAGCGGCAGACGAGCGGGTCTAGCAAAAGAAGAGTTAGAAAAACTAGGTTACTCCCATGTGGTTAATGGCGGAGGCTATGAGGAGCTTAAGAAAAAGCACTAAGCTTTTAAATAGCTCTTATAAATGGCTTAGCCATTCGTCGTAGCGGCCTAATTTGCCTTTCACCAGATCAAAATAATCTTTTTGCACTTGCTGAGTGATAGCTCCGGGTTTGCCTGAGCCAATCACTCGGTTGTCTAGCTCTCTTACAGGGGCAATTTCGGCAGCGGTGCCGGTTAAGAAAATTTCATCAGCTACATAGAGTTCATCCCGACTAATTAATTTTTCTTCTACCTTAAGCTTGCGATCTGCCAAGAGTTGAATCACTGTTTCCCTAGTAATACCTTCTAGGGCGCTAGTGGTGGGAGGGGTAAAAAGTTTTCCTTTTCTGACAAAGAATAAATTTTCTCCGCTGGCTTCACTTACGTAGCCTTCGGGGTCTAGCATGACAGTTTCGTCATAACCAGCGAGGACGGCTTCCCGTTTGGCTAAGATAGAGTTGACGTAATTGGCTACGGCCTTGGACTTGGTCATAGTGATGTTAACGTGGTGGCGAGTATAGCTGGATACTTTGCAGCGAATACCATTTTTGACGCCTTCATCCCCTAAATAAGTGCCCCAGGGCCAGGCGATAATGGCCACCCGGATGGGGTTGTCGGTAGCGTGTAGCCCCATGGCGCCGTCACCAATAAAAACCAAGGGACGTAAGTAACCACTCTTGAGCCCATTGACTCGAAAAATCTCTAAGCAAGCCTCAGTGAGTTCTTCTTTGCTAAAAGGAATTTTCATTAAGAGAATATGGGCGCTGTCATAAAGACGGTCGATGTGTTCTTTTAGACGAAAAATAGCGCTTTTACCTTTTTCTCCCTCATAGCAACGGATGCCTTCAAAAACACCCAATCCATAATGCAAAGTGTGGGTGAGTACATGAACCTGGGCCTCATCCCAAGGGATCATTTTTCCATCCAGCCAGATTTTTTCTACTTTTTGTACCATGTGGGGAGTCCTATTTTAATTGTTGAGCTAAGTTTATCTTATAAGGAGCATGCACGATCCCGCGTTCCGTGACAATCGCTTTTATAAGTTCCGCGGGAGTTACGTCAAAGGCAGGGTTAAGTACTCGGATGCTTTCTGGTGCCGAAGCTGTGCCAAAAAACTGGATCACTTCTTCCCTAGGTCTTTCTTCAATGGGGATGGCTTCTCCATTGGGCGTTTCAAAATCGACAGTGGAATAGGGAGCTACCACATAAAAAGGAATCTTATGGGCTTTGGCTAAGAGAGCAGCGCCATAGGTCCCGATCTTATTGGCTACATCTCCATTGGCAGCAATCCGGTCGCTGCCTGTAACCACGCCGTGGATTTTGCCTAGTTTCATTAAATGGGCCACCATGTTGTCTGTGATGAGGGTTACGTCGATGCCATTTTTTTCTAATTCCCAGGCGGTGAGGCGAGCTCCTTGTAAAAAAGGTCTGGTTTCGGAAGCAATGACGGAGAATTTTTTTCCTTCTTTGGCAGCTTCATAAAAAACACTCAAAGCAGTGCCTTGTCCAGCAGTAGCAAGCGCTCCGGCATTGCAATGGGTTAGGTAGGTCTTGCCTTCTTCAATTAGTTGGGCGCCGTGTTTGCCCATGGCTTCACACATAGCCACGTCTTCTTCAAAGATGTTTAAGGCTTCTGAAAGAATGTTTTCTTTTAAAACTTCTAAGCTATTATTCTGATTGAGTAAGTTTTGAACTCTTCTTACCGCCCAAGGAAGATTAACAGCAGTAGGTCTTTGGCTAATTAATAAGTCTGCTGCTTGGTCCATTTCCTGACGGAAAGTTTCTAAAGACCCAGCTTGGGAGTTTTGCGCGGCCAAAGCCATACCAAAGGCACCAGCCACACCAATGGCGGGTGCACCGCGTACCACCATAGTTTTAATCGCCTCCGCCACTTCTTCGATGCGGGTGTAGGTGTTATAAATTTCTTGGGTAGGAAGCTTACGCTGATCCATCATGAGGACCGTGCCGTCTTGCCATTTTAGGGTGTAGAAGTTCATGTTTATTTATTTTTTTAATTTTATCTCCTCCCCTTAAGCAAGGGGAGGTCCCCGAAGGGGGAGGGGTTTTGGGCATTAAACTGGTATGAGCTACTAGTTCTGGAACCACCCCGCCCTAAAGGGCACCCCTCCTCAGAGGAAGAGGGGAATGATTAGTTTAAATTCTTTAAGTGTTTAATTTCTTCTTTAATAATTCATTGACTACTTGCGGGTTAGCCTTGCCACCTAAGGCTTTCATTGTTTGTCCCACGAAGAAGCCAAAAAGTTTGTCTTTGCCGCTTTTATAAGCTGCCACATTGTCGGGGTTTTTAGCTAAAATTTCGTCGATGATTTTTTCTAAGGTTCCCGTGTCGCTAACTTGTTTAAAGCCTTTGGCTTGGATAATTTCTTCTACGCTTTCATTTTTAGCAGCGACTTCGTCTAAAACTTCTTTAGCCATGTTAAGGCTTAGTTCGCCTTGAGCGACCCGATTCAGTAGGTCGCTAGCTACCTCGGGAGTGATGCGCTCTAAAGCTTCAGGAATATCTTTTTGTAGCTTTAATAAGTGGGTCATATAAAGGTTGCTGATTTTCTTAGGCTCGGTTTTGGGGCTTTGTTTGACACAAGTTTCCCAATGTTCGGCCACAGCTTTTTCAGAGGTGAGCACATCAGCATCGTATTCGGGCAATTGATAGTCTTGTTGAAAACGTAGGCTCTTTTCGTGGGCTAGTTCGGGTTGTTCGGTCTTTAATTGGTCGATCCAAGCCTTATCTACAATCAGTGGTAGTAGGTCAGGATCGGGAAAATAACGATAGTCATTGGCTTCTTCTTTACTGCGCATAGCGCGGGTCACACCTTGGTCTGTATCCCAAAGACGGGTCTCTTGCACTACTTCACCGCCATCCAGGATTAAGGCTTCTTGGCGTTTGACTTCGTAAGCGATGGCCCTTTCCACATTGCGGAAGCTATTCATATTTTTAAGTTCTACCCTGGTGCCAAATTTTTCCTGTCCTCTGGGACGAATGCTGACATTGGCGTCGCAACGGAAGCTGCCTTCTTCCATATTGCCGTCACAGACATCTAAGTACACAAAGATATCACGAAGCCTTTTTAAATAGGCACTGGCTTCTTCGATACTACGCATATCGGGTTCGCTTACTGTTTCAATGAGTGGAACCCCAGCACGGTTTAGGTCCACGTGGGAGTGTCGAGGATCACCATGGTCATGAAGGAGTTTGCCAGCATCTTCTTCTACATGGATGCGGGTAATACCAATGCGTTTTGTTTGGCCTTCGACTTTAATGTCCAGGTGTCCATGTTCGCAAAGGGGCAATTCGTACTGACTGATTTGGTAGCCCTTGGGCAGGTCAGGATAAAAATAATTTTTGCGGGCAAAGACTGATTTATTAGCAATCTTACAGTTAGTAGCTAGGCCTGCTTTAATGGCATAATGGATAGCCTCACGATTTAAAACCGGTAAGACACCAGGAAGAGCCAAGGTAACCGGATCGGTATTTTGATTGGGTTCTTGCCCAAAGGTAGTGCTGGCTCGACTAAATAATTTGGATTTAGTTTTGAGTTGGGCGTGGACTTCTAGTCCAATGACAATTTCAAAATCACTCATGATTTGTTGTTCGTTGTTTGTTGTTTGTTGTTAGTCCTTCACGGGTAAATTTAAGCCCCCTACGAATAACTATCAATCATCAACTAACAACGGCCTTTTCAAATGCCAGTCGGTAGCTTGTTCGTAGGCATAAGCTGCTTTTAATAGTTCTTCTTCTTTAAAATACTTGCCAATTAATTGTAGGCCAATAGGGAGCCCCTCTTGAGTCAAACCACAGGGCAAGCTCATGCCCGGAAGCCCAGCTAGATTAACATTAATCGTGTAAATATCACTTAAATACATTTGCAGAGGATCGGTGGTTTTTTCCCCTAATTTAAAGGCGGCGGTGGGGCTTGTAGGGCTTAGGATAACATCGACTTTTTGAAAGGCTTGGTCAAAGTCCTGCCTGATGAGAGTGCGCACCTTTTGTGCTTTAAGGTAATAGGCATCATAGTATCCGGCGCTTAAAACATAGGTGCCAAGCATGATTCGTCTTTTAACTTCAGGACCAAAGCCCTGAGCTCTGGTTTTTTGGTACATTTCTAGGAGGTCTTTAGATTCTTGGCTGCGGTAACCATAACGGACGCCGTCATAACGGGCGAGGTTGCTGCTAGCTTCAGCCGGGGCCAAAATATAATAAGTGGGTACCCCGTACTCGGTATGGGGTAGGCTGATCTCTTTAATCTCTGCTCCCAGCTTTCGATACTGATCGAGTGCCTTTTCAATAGCCTGACGGACTTCTGGATCCAGACCCTCTCCAAAATATTCTTGAGGGACCCCAATCTTAAGTCCTTTGGCTTCTGTTTTTAAGCTGGCTTCGTAATCAGGTACAGGTGCCTGGACGCTTGTAGAATCCTTAGGATCGTAGCCAGCAATGGCTTTTAATAAAATCGCGGCGTCTTCTACCGTCTGGGTC
>JAGRNM010000067.1 GCA_020440745.1 Deltaproteobacteria bacterium | reverse complement strand
AGTCATTTAAGCAATAAAAGCTTTGATTGGCGTAATTCCGTACGCCTTTTGGCTTCTAATCTCTCAGGTCGAGAGCAGAATTATGAAATTACTTTATTAGAGCCCGAGTCTCATGTGCAAGATGCCAAGGCCCGTCATATGGATTTTGCCTTTGACGTCGAGGTGCAGTATGGGTGAGGCTGCTGTCCATGTTTCAAGAACTCACTCAAAAATTTACTACCATCCTAGATAAACTTAAAGATCGTCCGCGGCTCACTGAAGAGCACATTCAGGATATTTTGCGCCAGATTCGTTTAAGTCTTTTGGAGGCGGATGTTAACTTTAAGGTGGTTAAAGACTTGGTGGCGGAGATTCAGGCCAAGGCGGTGGGAGAGGAGCTTTCTAAACATCTTAAGCCCGATCAGCAGTTTTTAAAAATCTTTCAAGACGCTTTGACCCATACCATGGGCGAGGCTCAGTCCATTGACCTTAAACATAAAGCTCCTATTGTGATCATGATGGTCGGTCTGCAGGGTAGTGGTAAGACTACCAGTACGGCTAAGTTAGCTCTTTATTTTAAAAAACAAAAAAAACGTCATCCTTACCTTGTGCCAGCTGATGTTCATCGGCCAGCGGCTATTGATCAGCTTAAAAGTTTGGCAGCTCGTTTAGACTTGCCAGTCTATGATACTAAGCCTGGAGACAAGGCCGTCAAGGTCGCAGTGCGCGCTATTAAAGAAGCTAAGGATCAAGGACATGATTTGGTGCTCTTAGACACGGCTGGCCGCTTGCAGTTGGATAGTGAGATGATGGAAGAGTTAAAACAGATCAAAAAAAAATGTGAGATCCATCATAGTTTGTTTGTAGTGGATGCCATGGCTGGTCAAGAGGCGGTTAATGTAGCTAAGGCTTTTGATGAGGCCTTGGGGATCAGCGGTGTTTTGCTTACTAAATTAGACGGTGATGCCAGAGGTGGGGCGGCCTTGTCGGTGCGTTATGTGACGGGTAAACCAATTTACTTTTGTGGTGTGGGAGAAAAGCCCGAAGACTTAGAACCCTTTTATCCCGATCGTTTGGCCAGGCGTATCTTGGGTATGGGCGATATGTTGGGTTTGATTGAAAAAGCCCAGGCAGAGATTAATGAGTCAGAAGCCAAAGAAGCCGCCGCTAAGCTATTAAAAAATCAATTCACCTTAGAAGATTTTAAAAAGCAATTAGGCCAGATGAAAAAACTAGGAGGGGTTTCCAAGCTTATGGGATTTTTACCTGGTATGGGAAAACTAACCAAGCAGGTGGATCCAAAATTAATGGAAAAAGAGCTTAAGCGTAAAGAGGCCATGATTAATTCGATGACCATCCAAGAAAGGCGTTTCCCTAGACTGATTAATGGTCGTCGGCGTCTACGTATTGCCAAGGGTAGTGGCACTCAGGTGAGTGATATCAATCGTTTGCTTAAGGAGTTTGAGCAAATGCAAAAGATGATGAAGAAGTTTGGTAAGTTGGGGATGAAGGGTTTGGGAAAAATGCTGGGTGGATTGTAGTTTGCTTAATCGGCTCCTTCGGCTTTGCCTTGGATTCTTGGATAGGGTGGAGCTACGACTCCTCCGGAGACAATAAACTTAAAGGCTTCTTCCACCGTCATGTCTAAGGGAATCACTTTATCTTTTGGGTAAAGTAGCAAATAGCCGCTGGTAGGATTGGGGGTAGTGGGTAAAAAGACGCTGACGATTTCTTGCTTGGTCCTTAGTTGAACTTCTCCGCCGGTTTCTCCAGTTAAGAATCCAATTACGTAAGTATTGGGTGAGGGAAACTCAACTAAAACTACTTGTCTAAAGTTTTGTCCACCGCCCGTAATGGTAGAGACAAACTGTTTGATGGCAGTGTAAATGCCCCGACCAAAAGGAAGGCGGCTAAAGAGTTTATCTCCATAGGACAAAAGCCTTTTTCCCACATAGAGCCTGGTAAATAATCCGACTATTAAGATTAAGAGGACAGCGGCTAAGATTCCCATGCCGGGTATTTCATAACCAACAAGATTAATGGGACGAAAACGGGGAGGAATTAAGCCTTCAAATAGTCCTTCGGCGGCAAGGATGAGCACCTTAAGCAACCAAAGAGTGCCGGCAATGGGTAAGAAGGCAATCAGTCCCGCAAGGAAGGTTTTTTTAAGGAAGGCCTTCATACAAGCTAGCCTCCATGACGGATATCTTCGCCTTCGATCATAAATTTGACTTCCTCAGCCACATTGGTGGCATGATCGCCAATGCGTTCTAATTGACGGCAGATGAGGATGAGTTTTAGACCACGACCCACTTTTTTAGGGTCTTTTTCCATGATTTGGGTAAATTCGGAGGCTAATTTGTAATTGAGCTGATCCACGATGTCGTCGGCTTCGCAAACCAGTTGAGCTGCTTTAGCATCACGACGCACAAAGGAGTCTAAGCTGTCTTTGACCATTTTTTGGGCTTTTTCTGCCAATTGGGTTACTTCCATATAAGAGTTGAGGGCCTCTTCTTCGTTGAGCTCTAAAACCCATTTGCAAATATTATTGGCCAGGTCTCCCATGCGTTCTAGATCGGTGCTGATTTTCATGCCCATAGCAACAAAACGTAAGTCAGCAGCGGCTGGTTGGTGGAGAGCCAAAATTTTTAAGCATAGATTGTCGATGTGCATTTCTAGTTCGTCAACCTTGCGGTCTGTATTAATGACTTCACGGGCTTCGTTGGAATTGCGTTTAATTAAAGCTTCGGTAGAACGGGCAATCATGGTTTCTACCATGGAGCCCATTGTGAGTATGCTTTCTTTGAGTTCTCTTAATTCGCTGGCAAAGTTGCGGTCGGTGTGTGCTGGCATATTAACCAAATCTCCCTGTGATATAGTCTTCTGTCTTTTTCTTAGAAGGATTAGTAAAAAGTTTTTCTGTCTCGTCGAATTCTATCAGTTCTCCCATATAGAAAAAAGCAGTTTTATCAGAAACCCGTCCTGCTTGTTGCATGTTATGGGTAACAATAACGATAGTGTAGTCTTTTTTTAGTTCGTGAATCAAGGCTTCGATTTTTGCCGTGGCCACTGGATCTAGGGCGCTACAGGGTTCGTCCATCAATAGGACTTCTGGTTCGGTTGCAATGGCTCTGGCAATACAAAGCCTTTGCATCTGTCCACCGGAGAGTCCCAAGGCATTGTCCTGAAGTCTGTCTTTGACTTCTTCCCAGAGTGCAGAGGCTTTGAGACTTTTTTCTACTACTTCATCAAGCCTACTTTTGTTGCTTTGACCACGGATTCTTAGGCCAAACACGACGTTTTCATAAATAGTTTTAGGGAAAGGATTGGATTTTTGAAAAACCATACCAATGCGTTTTCTAAGGCTAATGACCTCTAGTTTGGGGTCATAGATACTCTGTCCTTCTAAGAGGATATTGCCTTCTCGTCTAATTCCCTCAATGAGTTCATTCATACGGTTGAGGCTTCTTAATAAAGTAGACTTGCCACAGCCAGAAGGGCCAATTAAAGCCGTCACCTCTTGGTAAGGAATATTTAAATTAATATTAAATAGAGCCTGTTTTTCTCCATAATAAAAATTAAAGTCTTTAATTTCTATCAAAGTAGGAGAGCTATTCGCGGTTGTTTTTTTAGAATCGGGCGCTGGCATATTTTTTCCTTAATCTTTCGCGAAGCCAAATAGCTCCTAGGTTTAAAAACAAAACTAAAAGAATTAAAAGCAAGGTAGTGGCAAAGACCATGGGTTTGGCAGCTTCTGAGTCGGGGGATTGAAAACCTAAGTCGTAGATGTGAAAGCCTAAATGCATAAATTTTTGGTCTAAGTGAATAAAAGGAAAAGTGCCATTAATCGGTAAGGTGGGAGCTAGTTTAACAACGCCTACTAACATGAGTGGGGCGACTTCTCCTGCGCCTCTGGCCATAGCCAGGATGGTGCCAGTCAAGATGCCGGGAGCGGCTGCAGGTAAGATCACTCTTTTTAAAGTCTGCCATTTGCTAGCACCTAAGGCTAGGGATCCCTCTCGGATCCCCTGACTAACAGAACTTAAGGCCTCTTCGGTGGAAACAATGACCACAGGTACTGTCAGTAGAGCTAAGGTAAGCGAAGCCCAAAGTAAACCGCCTGTGCCAAAGGTAGGGGTGGGTAGTTTGTTGCTAAAGAAGAGCTCGTCTATAGTACCACCTATCATGTAGACAAAAAAACCGACGCCAAAGACACCAAAAACAATAGAAGGAACGCCAGCCAAATTATTAACGGCAATGCGTACTAAGCGGACCAAAATGCCGGGTTTGGCATATTCCTGTAAATAGACGGCTCCTAAAACGCCAATGGGGACCACGATGAGGGTCATGAGTAAGGTCATGACAGCAGTACCAAAGAGGGCCGGAAAAATACCTCCTTCGGTATTGGCCTCCCGAGGGTCTTCACTTAAATAAGCACCTAGTTGGTAAAAGAATCTTTGAAGACGATCCCCTGTAGTGAGTTGGTTGGGATAATAATAATCCACAATTTGACTGACTTTAATTTTTTGTAGAGAGCCTTTGGTGTTTTTGAGTTCTAGGTAGCCTTCTTCTTGAAGATCTCTTAACTGACGGGCTTGGCTGGCTAGGGTTTCATATTTTTTTTGAAGGAGCGCCTCTTTTTCTTCTAGTGCTTTAATGTTTGTTATTTCTTTGGGGTCGATTTGTTTTTTTTCTAAACGCAAGGACTCCATTTTTTTATTAAGTTTGCCGATTTGATCTTTTTCTAATTCTTCAATTTTTTCCCAGCGCTCTAGACTGCTTTTTTTAGCTTGAGCCAGTTGTTTTGCAAAAGACTCGTTGGAAGGTAGGTATTCTTTGTCTTTGAGTACTAGTTTAACAGGCCAACCAAAGGCATCACCGTATTCTCGTCTTTCTATATTAAGCACTTCTGGGGGATAGCTTTCTTTTTGGATTTGATGGACGTCTACAAAGCGAAAACTCTGTCCTAAAACTTCCTTATTGCCTACAAACATTTGCCATTCTTCTGTGTCTTGGAGTCTTTTTTCTTGTTTTAAGACTACTTCTCCTAACACTTCTTGGCCGTCTTGGAGTGCTAAAAGCGCTACTGGCTTAGGCCAAAAAACTTCCAACCCCCTCACCACGATTAGACTTAATAGACCAAGGACCATCAAGATACCCAGACTTAAGCCTAAGGAGCTTAGCCATACGTAAGCTTCGCCAATAATTTTTTCTTTTTGTTTCATTATAATCCTTTAAATTTTTTCTTAATGCGGTGTCGTAAGAGCTCTGCCGATAGGTTTAAGAAAAAAGTCATGACAAACAAAAGTAAAGCTCCAAAAAATAAAGTGCGGTATAGGGTGCCGTGAAAGGGAGCCTCTGGTAACTCTACTGCTAAATTAGCGCTTAGTGTTCGCATGCCCGAAAAAATATTAAAGTCCATAATCGGTGTATTGCCAGTGGCCATAAGAACAATCATGGTTTCGCCCACCGCCCGTCCTAGACCAATCATAATAGAAGAAAAAATACCTCCTGTGGCAGCGGGTAAGATGACCTTAAAGGCGGTTTGCCAACGACTAGCGCCTAAGGCAAGACTGGCACTTTGTAGACTTTTAGGCACGCTAGAGAGGCTGTCTTCGGCAATAGTAAAGATAATGGGAATCACAGCAAACCCCATGGCAAAGCCTACCACTAGGGCATTTCTTTGTTCGTAGGAGGTGCCAGTTGCTTGGGGCCACCAGAGGCGGAAGTCGGCAATGAGTTTGCCTGTGTTTGGATCGGTGGCTAGAAAAAAGTGTTGTTCTAAAATAGGCCCTAGCTCCCAGGCTAAGTAGGTAATGAGGATTAAGAAAGGAGCAATCCAAACCCATTCGTAGCCCTCTTTGATAAAATGTCTTGTAGAAATAGGTAAATGACTAAAGATTTCTCCCAATAAAAAGGCCCCAAAGGGTAAAAGAAAAAAACAACTCAGTAAAGAGGGCACCTTGTCTTCAATTAAAGGGGCTAACCAAAGAGCTGCTAAAAAACCCAAAATGACCGAGGGAAGACTTGCCATGATTTCCATCGTGGGTTTGATAAGGCCTCGGGTTTTAGGATGGGCAAACTGACTAGTATAAAGAGCTGCTAAAAGGGCAATGGGGACCGAAAATAAAAGGGCGTAGAAAGTTCCTTTAAAGCTGCCAAATAAAAGGGGCACCATGGAAAGTTTGGGTTCAAAGGCGTCCGAGCCACCGGTAGATTGCCAAGTGTATTTGGGCTCAGACTGGCCTTCGTAAAAGATTTTTCCAAAAAAAGCTTTAAAACTAGCCTCAGGATGGGGGTCTTGTAATTCGTAGAGATGAATTTTGTTATCCTGACTTAGTAAACCCACTCGGTGATATTTTTTTGAAAAAACTGCATCTTTAATAGAAAAGTCTAGGTGGTTTTCCCAAAGTGTTTCGCCTGTGGTTCCGTAGCGGATACTTAAGACTTGATCATGGCCTAATAAAAAGGCTCGGTTTCTTAAACTGCGATCAAAAAACTCAATTTTGTGTTTTAAGCTAGGAAAGCCTTTATTAAAGAGAAATATTCTTCTGCCTAGGCTAGGGTCCATGCCTAGGCTGTAGAGTTTGTTTTCTCCAAGATCATTGCTGAGTAAAAGGCTGCTGCCTCCCAAAAGAAAATCCAAACGGCTTAGGGAAGCATGGGGACCAAAGGCTTGCCAACTTTGTTTGAGCACATAAGAGGAGTCTTCTTTAGCAAAGTAGTGAGTACTACCTTCTTGGTCGGCGACGACTAGGACTTTGCCTCCTTCGCCAAAGGCGATTGCCTTAGGAGGGCTGGGTAGAGCTGAGTCTAAGTCTTGGCTAAAGTCTACTTCCCAATTGCCTCCTCCTAAAAAGCTTTCTTCTTTTTTTAGGTTTAAGACTTTCAGTTTAAAAGAGGAATCCTCTTGATAAATGATCGCTACTTGATGTCCCTCTTCTCCGTTAGACATCTGCAATTGTTTGACCTTGCTCTCTGGCTTAATGGCGTCAAAAAAAACTTGCCGCTCTATTTGATGAATAATCTTTCTTTGATTATTAATAAAACTAGCTTCGTAAATAATTTTAATCCAGCTGACTTGTCCTTGATCATTGATAAAGGCTAGTTCTTGGGATTCTGGTAAATAATGAAAAGAAGAAGCCTGAACGTGGGCTTGCTCAGAGCTGGACTCAGAATCAGAAAAAATACTGATGGGAGGATTTACCTTTTGGCTTTTGATATCCCAAAAA
>JAGRNM010000066.1 GCA_020440745.1 Deltaproteobacteria bacterium | reverse complement strand
ATAAAAAACTCTACTTTAGACTTGGTCATATAGGCAGTTAAAAGCGTCGCATAGGTATCATCATAATGAGACTCAGAAGGATCCAGAGCATAAAATTGATTAGGAGCAGGACAGCCTGCTGGATTGTGAAAACTCGAGGCGGATAATTCTACCATAATCCAAGGGTCGCTGCCATCTCCCACAATCCCGTTGAGAATTTGTTTAATGGTAGACAGACCTGTTGTACCGGCTTGGACTGGAGAAAAGAATCCAACGATGCTTAGTAAGATTATCCATAAAAATAAGAAAATAGGGTTAAGGGATTTCACGGGGTTCTCCTTTTTTTATTTTTTTAAAAAACAATTAAAATTAAAAACAAACACTAAGGATAATTGAGCAAGTTCTAGTGAAGGGCAGGGCTTGGTCTGTTTACTTTGATCCATCCTCTTTATCTCTATCCTTATTTAAGGTATTTTAGAATGCTAAAACTATGCCAAGTTTGTAGACCCATTAGGGATCAATCTTAGTTTAAGCTTCTCTTTATTATATTTTTAGGTCTTTAAGGGATGCAGCCACTGGTATCAAACTGGCAAAAGGCATCACAAGCTAGAGTGCCGCCCACGGCATTGGGATTGACGCTAAAGCAATCCTTACCGCCTAAGTCCAGGCCGTCACAATCCTCTCCAAAGTTAGCAACTCCATCTCCGCACTCAGAGATTTCCATGGTGCCAAGCTCAATTTCTACACACCAAGCCTCTAAAGTGCCTCCGTCGTTATCAAAAGTATCCAAGATATCAAGTCTCCAAGTATCGCCTGCCTCTGAGGGCATACCTACATAAAGATTGAGACTTTCTAGGGGGAGTACAGTATCTTCTACGCCAAACTGAGCGCTAGGATTACAAGCAGGAAAATCGGTAGCCTCTTGATCATAAATAGCCATAATATCATTGAGGCTACCACAGTCTTTGTCTTGTAGACGCATCGAGGTACCGCTTTCTACATGCCTTAAGGAGATGACTATGTCTTCTAGATAACTATGGGTGGCGTGGATAAAGACGTTAAGGTCAGTGATAAAATAGCCCGGCCTAATCGGGGCTGTCAGGGTATCAATGGTGAGGATATCAGCATCGGGACCAATGCTTGAATGAGGAGTTGAGCAAAACCAATTGGTGCATCCATTGGTATTAAAAGCCATGCAATCCCCTTGGCAGGCTAAGTTGCCTCCCGCAGAAAAATCATAGTCATAACAGTCCTGGCCATCCAGGTTGGTATCGTCGCAAACTTCTCCTGCTGAGGTATTAATTTTTCCATCCCCACAAGAGACTAGGGTACAATCGTTATTGCAGTTAGCGGATTCACCGCCGTCATCGCAGGCTTCGTGTTGTGTATCAACGATGCCATCTCCACAAAAAGAAGCAGTGCCTGCGACTTCTTGGCAGGTGTCATTGCAAACTGTGCAACTGCTTTGTCCGTAGTCGCATAATTCTGTCACCGTATTGCCATCGTCACAGCTTTCTCCTGTCTCTAATTGAGCGTTGCCACACACAGGATTTGGGCTGATATTAAGGTTAAGAGAATCATTATTCTCTCCGCAAGAAGCCACAACAAATATGCTTAAAAGTAGAAGAAAAAATTTAAACCCTCTCAGAAAAGGGTATTTAGAAACAAGCATGGGCCCTCCTAAGCTTTAAATAATGGAGTGTTTAAGGATAGTATTGTCGAACTTAGTAAAAATTAGGCCAACTGCTCGTGACGGCTAACAAGTTTTAATAAATAAGTACAGTATTTAAATTTAAAATAAATCCTTTATAAGGTATTTTATAAAAATTTTTTGAGTACTTAATTTTTGTTTTATATTGCCTTTTTGATTCTATAAAAAAAGAATCTTTAAAAGATTTAATTTAAACTAAGTTAAGTATGTGAGCGACTATGAAAAAATTTTTTTTGATTGTTTTGTTTATTTTTTTACTGGGTTTTCTTTTGCCAAATCCTTGTCAGATGCCAGTGCAAGGGGCTGGCCCTCAAGATTGGAACCCTAAGAGTTTTTGGTATGAGCCTTGGGGTGTTTCAGGAGTGCATAAAGGCATTGATGTCTTTGCTAAAAAAGGTAGTCCAGTACTTTCGGCTAGTCACGGCTTAGTACTTTACACTGGTTATTTAGCTTTGGGTGGCAAGGTGGTCTTGGTTCTTGGTCCTAAGTGGCGTTTGTATTATTATGCTCATTTGGAAAGTATTAATACCAGCCCTGGTTCTTTTTTGAGTGTGGGAGAGCCATTAGGCCAAGTAGGAGATAGTGGCAATGCCCAAGGCAAGCCGCCCCATTTGCATTATAGCTTGGTGACTTTGGTGCCCTATCCTTGGCGTTGGGATGACCATAGTCAAGGATGGAAGAAGATGTTTTATTTGGATCCCACAACTTGTCTTGGTGACTAATGGTTTTTAATGGATTTTATGTCGCTTGTTTTTTGCTGAGACGGATTAATTTTAATACAATAAGAAAAATAATGACAGGTAGCCAGATCCAAAGAGCCTCATTAAGGATGACTTCTAATCCCCAGGGGCTTAAAAAATTTTGTATACTAATAGGTGAGACTTCCAAAGGCTGCCAGGGCAAAAAATAGCGGCTATTGTCAAAGGGAATAAAAAACCCTACGCCTAAGCCTCCATTGGTCAGGGCATCTAAAAGGCCATGGGAGATTAGAGCAATAAAACATAAGGTATAGAGTTTAAACCATGCCTTGGATAAAATTTTTTTCTTAGGCCTAAATAATAGACTAGCGATTAAAGCTAGGACTACAGCAAAGACTATTGAATGGCTCAAGCCCCGATGTCCTAAAGGATCGGAATAAGCAATCCCCAGCCGAAAACTGATGACATCTAAATCAGGTAATATGGAGAGCGTAGCAAGGACCCAAGCTAGGCGGAGGCGAAGTTTTTTGTCTTTATTACAAGTGCTAAGGCTTGAGCCAACAAAGGCATGGGTAAAGATGGTAGCCATTATTTAATGGTAGACTTTTTTGTTTTGGAGTTTTTTTCTAGCGAGTCTTTAATAAAAAATTAAGATTAAAATTTGTCGCTTATTTTTTTGTTTAGTTGATTATTCTTAATAGATTTAAGATAGCAGTTTGGCTAGATTAATATGAGTCAATTAATCAATTTTTTTTCTTAAATTTTAGGAGAACGCATGAACGCAAAGGCCAAAGAAGAAATTCTTCAAATTTTAAATCAAATTTTTAAAGAGGAAATGGCAGGGATTATCCGCTATATGCATTATAGTTTCATGATTATGGGACATAATCGTATTCCCATCCAAAGTTGGTTTCGTGCTCAGGCCAACGAAAGCATGCAGCATGCCATTTTGATTGGAGAAAAAATTACTAGTTATGGCGGGCATCCCACTTTAGAAGCCGCCCAAATCCCCGAGACCCATACCCATGAGATTGATAAAATCTTAGAGGAGTCTGTTATTTTTGAGAAAAAAGCTCTAGAAATGTATAAGGATTTAAGTTTGTTGGCACAAAAGCATGAAGATATTGCTTTGGAAGAACTAGCCCGTCAAATGCTTAGAGAAGAAACCGATCACGTGGATGAAGTGGCAAAGATGTTAAGGAGTCATCAATAGTTATGAGAAAAAAAAATTATTTTAAAATAGCTTCACTTTTTATTTTAATCTCTTTGTTTCAGGCTTGCTCTGGAGGGAGTAAAATCAGCTTTGTCATAGACAACCCAACGGAAGGGGTTTTGCAGTTTAAGATTGATGACCAAGACTACAACTTAGCGCCCGGAGACTTAGAAGAGATTTCTCTAAAAGCAGGGCTTCATCATCTTGAGGGAGCCCTTGTGGGTAAAGTTAATTTTATGGTCTATGCTAATCGTCCAGGGGGAATGATTAATCCCAGTTTAAGTCCTTACGTGGTGGTTAGAGAGCTTTATGTCGTAGAAAACACCGCCAATCCCATGGGTTCTTCCTTTATGAATCGTCAGAAAGTGACAATTGATGGAGTGGAGTTTAATGGACTCTTTCAGCGCTATGCTACTTTATTTATAGAAAAAAACTGGAAGTATGGACTCAAGGAAGATTTTCCCGAGACGATTTCTTTACAGCAAAATATGAAGTCCAATATTCAAGCTAAGATCTTTAGACAAAAGGATTTTATTACTTATTACGAAAATTATACCCAGCAACCAGGTTATTTTGCCAAGAATCGCCAAAATAGTCCGGAAGAAAAAGATAAAAGTCTACCTTTGGCAGTTAGCCCCTTACCCTCTCTTTCGGATGCAGCATTAGAAAAGGCTATGAAAGAGCTTAAAGAGGTTTACCAAGAGTACCTCAAGGCAAGTTCAGCGGGTGAACAAGAGGATTTACAAAAAGCCTATACCCAAAAGTCATCCGATTTTCTTAAAATCTACGCTACCCGTGCTCGTTCTCTAGGTTTAGAAGAAAATAGAAAACATACAGAGATCAGTAGCGCCATGACAAATGCCTTTAGCGCGTCAGTCTTAGTCTTGCCTTAATAAAAACTGATTTAGATCAACTTTTAAATTGACGGCTGTCATGGCTATTTTTTGTGATGGGGTCCATAAGTTGGCCCATGTTTGATTGGTTATTTTATTGGCTGCCAGAGAATATTTCTACCTATGGTGCTAAAATTGATGGGATCATGAAAATGATCTGGGTGATTGTTTTTAGCTGGTTTGTGGTAGTCGAATTAGTCCTTTTCTATTTTATCTTTCGTTATCGCGCCAAAGAGGGCGGGCGGGCTAGTTTTCAGCCCGGTCATGGTAAGGCGGTTTTGTGGATTTTAATCCCTGCAGCTTTAGTCTTAGCTTGTGATTTGGCAATTGATGTTCGTCAAAATCCTGTCTGGGATGAGATTAAAATTAATATGCCTAAGCCAGAAGAAGCAGATCAAGAAATCGAGATCAACGCCCAGCAGTTTGCTTGGAACTTTGTCATGCCGGGACGGGATGGAAGCTTAAAGACTGCTGATGATATTAAGGTGATGGGTACCTTGACTTTGCCGGTAGGTGCTAAGGTGATTTTTTATTTAACTTCTCAAGATGTTATTCACAGTTTTTGGGTGCCTGTTTTGCGCCTTAAGCAAGATGCGGTGCCTGGTCGTCGGATTACAGGGTGGTTTCAGGCTACAAAAGAGGGGACTTATATTATTGGTTGTGCCGAACTTTGTGGCAGTGGTCACGGTGTGATGAAAGCAAAACTTAGAATTTTAAGTCCTCATGACTATGAGGAGTGGTTGGAGAAAGAATCTCCAGAGACTGCAGAAGAGACGGCATGGAAAGTGGAGGTTCCCCATGAGTGAATCGATGACTTGGACTCAGAAGTATCTTTTTTCTCAAGATCATAAGGTGATCGGAATTCAGTATATGATTACCGGTCTTATCATGGCCCTTTTAGGCGGTTACTTGGCCTATGTTTTTAGGTATCAGCTGGCTTTTCCCAATGAGGGTGTGCCTGGTTTTGGAGAGGTGGGACCAGACGAATATAATTTGGCCATTAGTATGCATGGGACCATTATGGTCTTTTGGGTAGCTATGCCGATTTTGCTTTCTGGCTTTGGTAATTATTTGGTCCCCCTCATGATTGGAGCCAAGGACATGGCCTTTCCTAGGCTTAACATGATGTCTTATTGGACTTTTTTCTTAAGTACTGTGGTTTTGATTGCGTCTTTTTTTGTGCCTGAGGGAGCCTCTAAAAGTGGGTGGACCTTTTACCCTCCTTTAACGGCAGTGCCTGGCTATACGGGTGTTTTTTGGGGAGGTCATTTGTGGCTTTTGGCAGTGGCTTTAGAGTTTGCATCGATGCTGATGAGTGGGATTAATCTTCTTACTTCTACTATTACGATGCGGGCTAAGGGCATGAGCTACTTTAGAATGCCTCTTTTGGTTTGGATGATGAACATCGCTAGTTTGATCTTTATGTTTTCGGTGGGGCCCTTGATTGCGGGCGCCTTTATGCTTTTAGGGGATCGTTTCTTTGGTGTTGGATTTTTTATTCCCAGTGCTGGGGGAGACCCTCTGCTTTATCAACACTTATTTTGGTTTTTTGGTCATCCGGAGGTTTATGTAATCTTGTTGCCTGCTTTGGGTATAATTGCTGAGATTATTACTGCCTTTGCCCGCAAACCTATTTTTGCCTATCGTACGATTGTTTATGCTGTTTTGGCTGCAGGGGTTTTAAGCTTTTTAGTGTGGGCCCACCATCAATTTATTAGCGGTATTGATCCTAGGCTTGCGGCTCCCTTTGGTTTAACGACTATTTTGATTTCGGTGCCCTTTGCTATTTGTATGTTTGCCTTTATCGCTACTTTTTGGAAAGGGCAGATCCGTTTTAAGACTCCTATGCTCTTTGCTATCGCTATGATCGCTGAATTTTTATTTGGGGGTATTACGGGTATTATTAATGGATCCACAGCAGCAGATATTTATGTGCATGATACTTACTTTGTAGTGGCTCATTTCCATTATACGCTTTTTCCAGTTGTCTTTTTAGGCGGTTTTGCTGGGATCTATTATTGGTTTCCTAAAATGTTTGGTCGTTTTCTTAATGAAGCTTGGGGCAAGGTGCATTTTGCGCTGACAACGCTTTCTTTTAATATGGTTTTTTTACCCTTGTTTTTTGTGGGACTAGGCGGCACCCATCGTCGTATTTTTGATCCTAGTTATTTTGAAAATCTCACTCAGTTGCAGCCTTTGCAGGTCATAGCTACCTTGGGTCTTTTTATTATGCTGGGAGCTCAGGTGCCTTTTATAATTAATTTCTTTTATAGTATGTTTAAAGGCAAACAGGCTTCGGCCAATCCTTGGGAGGCTAACAGCTTGGAGTGGGTGGCTCCTTCACCTCCAGGACATGGAAATTTTTTGGAAGAGCCTGTAGTAACCCGTTGGCCTTACGATTATAGTTTGCCTCAAGCCAATAAGGATTGGCTCTCTCAAACGGAGGTCGCATGAGTGAAAGCTTAGTTAATCATAGCTCCCATCCTTATGAGCAGACCAGTGGTCATGCATCTCCTATTCATCGAGTGGGCATGTGGTGGTTTTTGGGTTCTGAGATTGTAGTCTTTGGTGCTTTGATTGTGGTGTTTTTGCTTTTTCGTTGGCGTTATCCAGAGTGGTCCCAAGAGGCTGCTTTAACCCTGACTTGGGTAGGAGCAGTCAATACAGCTATTTTGTTAACCAGTAGTTTGATGATGGTTTTGGCTCATCATTATACTATGGGAGGAGGAGCCTCA
>JAGRNM010000065.1 GCA_020440745.1 Deltaproteobacteria bacterium | reverse complement strand
TTGCCCAAACTTAATTTTAATTTTAAAAACCTTGATTTTTTAAAGGTACTCAAACTCATGGGCCCTGCTGTTTATGGTTCGGCAGTTTACCAGCTCAATGTTTTAGCCATGACTTTTTTTGCCTCTTATTTGCCTACAGGCACAGTGTCTTATCTTTGGTATGGAGATAGGATTATGGAGTTTCCTCTAGGGATCTTTGCTATTGCAGTGGCCACCGTCGCTCTGCCCACTTTGTCCGAACACGCTAGTAAAAAAGAAATTCCTCAGATGAAAGAAGCTTTAAGACAGAGTTTAAGTTTGGTTTGGTTTCTTAATTTGCCAGCAAGTTTAGGTCTGATTCTTTTAGGAAAACCTATTGTCGCTTTATTGTTTGAAAGAGGAGATTTTTTGGCCGCGGACACAAACCATACAGCACAGACTTTGACTTTTTTTGCTCTAGGATTGCCTTTTTTAGCAACGGCTAGAGTGATGGTGAATGCTTTTTACGCTATTCAAGAGGCTAAAAAACCCGTGCATGCCGCTAATATCAGTGTGGTGGTTAATGTGCTTTTGGCTGCTTTACTCATGCATCCTTTACAGCACAGAGGTTTGGCCCTTGCGGTTTCTTTGGGGGCTTTTACTAACATGTTCTTCTTATTTTATTTTTATCGTAAAAAAGTAGGTTTGATGGGTTTGGGCGCTTTAAAAGGGGAGTTCTTTAAAATTACTTTGGCGAGTTGTATCATGGCGGGCTTTTTATTTGTTTTACGTTTTTTCTGGGCCCCTGTGAGCGCTAGGCTTTTTTCAAAGCTACTGGTGGTTTTAAGCTTAGTAGGCTCTGGCGTTTTTGTTTACTTTCTCGCTTTGTTTTTTCTAAAAAGTAATTCTCTACAGTTTTTATGGAAAGGGCTTAAAAAGCGTCTTGCCTAAGCTTGGAGAAGGCATTAAAGGGCTAAAGCATGGAAGATAATCCCTATTTTGAACAACGTTTAGAAAAGGCCAATCGTCTCAGACAAATGGGGCAAGAGCCCTATGCTAGTGGTCTTAAGGTAAGCCATCAAGCCGCACAAGTCTTAGCTGACTACCAATCTTATAGCAAAGAAGAGCTGGAGGAAAAGGCCATCACAGTGACGGTGGCGGGTCGTATGATGTTTGTTCGTTCTTTTGGTAAGGCTGCTTTTGTTAAGGTCCAAGATCCTAGTGGCCGAGTACAACTCTATATTAAAAAAGGAGAAGTCCCTGAGGAAGATTTTAATATTTATCAGTGTCTTGAAGTGGGTGACTTTATTTGGGCCAGTGGAAAGCTATTTCGTACTAAAACAGACGAGCTTAGTATCTTAGTCCAATCTTTAAAAGTAGGGACCAAAGCTTTAAGAAGTTTGCCAGAAAAATTTCATGGTTTGACCGATAAGGAACAACGCTATCGTCAACGTTATGTGGATTTAATTGTCAATCCCGAGGTGCGTGACGTTTTTATCAAGCGTTCCCAGATTATTCAAAAAGTTAGAGAGTTTTTTTTAGAGAGATCTTTTTTAGAGGTTGAGACTCCCATGATGCAACCTATTCCTGGAGGGGCTAAAGCAAAGCCTTTTGTTACCCATCATAATGCTTTAGATCGGGATTTTTATTTAAGAATTGCACCAGAGCTTTACCTAAAAAGACTTGTCGTGGGAGGGCTAGAGAAGGTCTTTGAGATTAATCGCAATTTTCGTAACGAAGGAATTAGCATTCAGCACAATCCTGAGTTTACCATGTTAGAATTTTACTGGGCTTATGCGACCTATGAAGAATTAATGGACTTAACCGAAGACTTGATTCGCACTCTTGCTAAGGAAGTCTCAGGGAGTACGCAGCTCAGTTATCAAGGAAGTGATTTAGACTTTGGCCATGCTTTTCGTCGTTTAAGTTTAAAAGACTCCTTAATTGAAATTGCTGGACTCAAAAAAGAAGAAGTAGAAGAGGCCAAAAGTTTAGTAAAGGCAGCTTCTCGCTTAAATTTTAAATTTAAAGACGAAAAAGCCCCTTTGGGTATTTTACAGACCGAACTTTTTGAAGAAAAAGTAGAAGCTCAATTAATTCAGCCTACTTTTATTACCCAGTATCCCACAGAGGTTTCGCCTCTTTCCCGTCGTCATCAAAATGACCCCAGTGTGACTGATCGTTTTGAATTATTTATCTACGGTAGAGAAATAGCTAATGGCTTTAATGAGCTTAGTGATCCAGTGGATCAAAAAGAACGTTTTTTAAAACAAGTAGAAGAGAGGGAAGCCGGCGATGAGGAAGCGATGTATTTTGATGAGGACTTTATTCGTGCTCTAGAATACGGATTGCCTCCTACTGCAGGGGAGGGAATTGGTATTGACCGTTTGGTGATGTTACTAACGGATCAGCCCTCCATTAGGGATGTGATTTTGTTTCCTCATCGTAGATCTTAGTTAATTTGTGTGGTTAAGGCTTCAAAACCCCTCCTAATAAAGCTTCCAGAAATTTTTTATTCAAAGTGAGTGAGATCTTGGAGGTTTGCCACTATTTATTCAAAACCTTTAATCGTTTTAATTTTTTTTGGTTATTTTTTTGGGAGTTTTTGTTTTGTCATTAAATCGTTTCTTAGGTTTTCGTTTTCTTTTTCATCGCCATCATTCGGCGCTTTTTTATTTTTTAAGTCTTCTTAGTGTAGCCTTGATTGCTTTGTCTTTAATGGCCTTTTTAAGTATTCAGGCTATCTTAAGCGGTTTTGAAGAAGACTTAAGGGATAAAGTTTTAGGAATGAATCCTCACCTGCGTATTATGTTGTCCGATCAGGACTCCTTTGAGTCTTTAGAAGCAAAATTAAATCAGGATAAAAATGTCTTAGCCTTACAAAGAGTAATCTTAGGGGAGGCTTTATTAAAATTACCCCAAGCCAAGGCTTCTCAAGGCGTACAATTGATGGCCTTTGCTCAAGACCCTCGTCGTTTTACTTCTTCTTTACGTTTTTCTGCTTTGTTAGATTTTGCATGGGAAGATCTTAAGTCTAAGGAAAACCAATTACCCTCGCTGGTTATCGGAGAAGAGCTTGTTAAAGAAATGGGTCTAATTGAGACAGTGGATCAAGAACTAGACCTTATTTATCCCTTTGGACAACTAGGACCTACTGGCTCTCTAGAGCCTATTAAAAAAACTTTTGCTTGGCGTAGTAATTTTACCAGCGGTTATTTTGATGCCGATAGCCGTTGGGTTTTATTAAACTTATCAGAAGCAAAGGCTTTGTTAGGAGACTTTGCAAGAAGGGAGCTTTGGGTTTTCTTAAAGGATTCTAATCAGGCTTTGGCTTTTGCTAAAAAGTGGCCGGGTCTACAAATCAAGCCTTGGCAAGAAGAACATTCCCGGCTTTTTAGTGCTCTGAGCTTGGAGCGTTGGGGAGCTAGACTTTTATTGGTACTTTTACTGGCCCTAGGCGTGTTGACTTTAATGAATGTTAATTTTTTATTGGTCTTAGAAAGGCGTCTAGAAATCACTTTATTAAAAGCCCTAGGCTTAAGTGTCTCCAAAATTAAACTTTTGTTTAGTCAAATGGCTTTATTTTTGGGATCCGTAGGAGGGCTTGTGGGTCTTGTGGGGGCTTGGCTTTTTTGTACTTGGATTCAGTCAACACCCTTTGCTTTACCCCAGGCCTATTATGTAGAAAAAATACCCGTCCATTGGCGTTGGGATCATGGCTTATTAGCTTTTGTTTTTTTAATTTTTCTTTGTTTTTTAAGTGCTCGTTTGCCAGCTAAGCGAAGTATCGAGCTTTCTATTCATGAATAATTTTTTAGCACAGTATTTTTTAAAATCCTTTGGCTCTTTAACAAGCCCTTGGATTCGTCGTCTTAGTTTAGGGGGACTTAGTTTAAGTTTGGCTTTGCTCTTAATTACCCAAGGAGTCTTTGGCGGCTTTGAAAAAATTTTTAAAGAAAGCTTACAAAGTTTTAATGCCCATTTAGTGGCTCTTAATTATGGCAACTTTCCAGAAAAGAACCTTAGGGAGGTATTAACACCAGAGTTTGAAAAGGAATTAGTCTCGCTTAATCCTTTTACTTATACTGAGAGTCTTTTGCTGAGTCAGGGTAAGATCAGGGGACTTTCCCTTAAGGGCTTGGATTTAAAGTCCTTAGACAAGATAAAATACTTAAAGCTTTATAATAATAAATTAATAGAAGTTCATGAAATAAAAGATATTTTTTTAAATAAAAATTCTGATTTGCCGGCTCTGATTTTAGGCAAAGACTTAGTGGAAGCATTGCAATTAAAACCTGGGCAACAAGTTAAACTTTTTAGGGCTAGCGATTTAGCTTCCTTAGACTCTCCTCGTAACTTTCAAGCCTTTGTTTTTTTGGGAGCCTTTGAAACGGGACTGAAGGACTTTGACAGTGCCTTTGCCTTGGTGGATTTAGAGGTTTTGCAATCTCTTTGGCCGGAGGCTGGTTTGAGTCAGGGCTGGGAGATTAGGCTTAAAAATCCTGATAGGGCCCTTTATTGGCAGGATTTTTTTCAAGAAAATGAAGCAAGCAGCCTTTTTCATTGGATCAGTTGGCAAAAACTCAATGAACCCATTTTAAAGGCCCTGCGTTATGATCGCCTGGTCTTCTTTTTTATTATGGCTTTGGTTGTTTTAGTGGCATTGGCAAGCTTGGCTGGTTTTTTAGCTTTAATGGTTTTAGAAAGAGATCAAGACTTGCAATTGCTTTATTTTTTGGGAGTTTCCAAGAGCAAAATTAATCGTTTGTTTGAACGAGTGGCCTTTTTCTTTAGTCTAAAGGCTTTATTTTGGGCTTTGATTTTTGGTTTAGGTGTTTTGTGGTTATTGCGTTATGGTTTTTGGTCTTTATCCAAAGAGGTCTACCGTGTAGACCATGTGCCGGTGGAGCTTTCCTGGTCCTTAGTGCTGCTTTTAGTTACTTTTAGTCTTTTATTAAGTTGGTTGGTTGTACGTTTTTCCTTAGGGAGAATTTTTAAAAAGTTAGAACTACAGTCTTCAAAAAATTTAGTAAGCAGATCAGATTAATGAAAAAAAACGAGACCTTATTAGAGGCAAGAGGCCTTTTTAAAACTTATGCTAAAGAGGGGCAGCCTTTAGAGGTGCTTAAGGGCGTAGATTTTTCTCTAAAAGTGGGAGAGAGCGTGGCTATTTTAGGACCCAGCGGTTCGGGAAAATCTACTTTATTAAAAATTTTAGGTTCGCTAGAGGCCCCCAGCCAGGGAGAGGTTTATTTTCAGGGTAAAAGTCTGAAAAATTTTTCTCCTGAGACCTTAAGTCAGTTCCGTAATCTTCATATGGGTTTTGTATTTCAGTTTCATTTTTTAATGCCCATGTTGACAGCGGAAGAAAACGTCAGTCTTCCTGGCATGATTAAAGGTTTGGGTAAAAGAGAGGCCTTGGAGAGAGCTCGTTATTTGTTAGAGGAAGTGGGATTAAAAGAGAGGCTGGATTTTTATCCTAATCAACTTTCTGGGGGAGAAAGACAAAGGGTGGCCTTGGCTAGGGCTATTTTTAATGAAGCTCCTATGATCTTGGCTGACGAACCCACTGGTAACTTGGACCGGGAATACGGACAACAAGTATTTGAGCTCTTACTAGAGTTGAAGACTAGTTTGGGTTCCTCTTTGCTGATGGTGACTCATAATTGGGATTTGGCAAAGCAGTGCGAGCGTCGTTTGGAGTTGAGAGAGGGTCTTTTAAAGGCGATTTAACGATTAGTATTTTAATGAAAATTTTTCGTTTTTTTAAATTTTTTTTATTTCTTAGCTTATTCTTAAGCTCAAGCGCTTGGGCCCAAGGTAAGATTGCCCAGATTAATCTAGTGGGTCATACAAGCGTTGAGGACCAGGTTCTTTTATCTAAGATTTATTCTTCTCCAGGCACTACTTACTCTCCAGGCTTAATTAGTGAAGATATTAAACGCCTTTATGGCTTGGGTTTTTTTAAACAAATTGAAGTAAGAAAAAGCGGTTCTCCTTCGGCCTTAAATATAGACTTTATATTTAGCGAAAAGCCTCCCATTAGTACGATTACTTTTAAAGGTAACAAAAAGATTAAGTCTAAAAAGTTAGAAGAGTCCATTGATATAAAGCCGGGGACGGTTCCCAATGCCGAAAAGATCACTCAGGCTAAGCAAAAGATTAAAGAACTCTATGACAAAAAAGACTATAAAGACGCCATTGTCATTGCTGATTTAAAAGAAGGAGAAAAAGGATCCGAACTTAATTTTGAAGTCATCGAAAAACGTGGAAAGTCAGTTAAAAAAGTTACTTTTAAGGGCAATAAAGTCTTTAGCGACCGTCAATTAAAAAAACTAATTCGTACCAAGAAAAAAGGAGCCTTTAGTTGGCTTACAGGAAGTGGAAAATATCAGGAAGAGCTCTTAGAGCAAGACGTTAATACCATTACCTTTGCTTACTTAAATAAGGGCTATATGCGGGTAAGAGTAGGTGAGCCCGAAGTTAAGTTTAGTGAAGAAGAAAAAGGCGTTGTTGTTAATTTTAGTATTGATGAAGGCAAGCCTTATCGGGTGGGAGAGGTCTCGGTTGAAGGGGATATTTTAACAAGCCCGGAAGAGCTTAAAAGTTTTTTAGAAACTCTTGAGGGCAATCTCTATAGCCAAGAAATTTTAGAAAAAGACATGGCTAAACTTAGGGCTTTTTATGGAAACCAAGGCTATGCTTTTGTCAATATTAGGCCCCAACCCTTAATTAATGATGCCGGTCAAGTAGCTGATATTAGTTTTAAAATCGACCAAGGTGAAAAAGTCTATATCGAAAAAATTAATATTATCGGCAATACCATTACCCGTGACAAAGTCATCCGTCGAGAATTGAAAGTCGTTGAGAATAGTCTTTATAATGAGCGTTTGATTCGTTTGAGTAAGCTTAAATTAGAGCAATTAGGTTATTTTGAGACCGTCGAATTTGCCACTCCTAGAGGAAGCCGGGACGATCGACTCAATCTTAATATTACTGTTAAAGAAAAACCAACAGGTACTTTTAGTGTGGGAGCTGGTTTTAGCTCGGTGGATAAATTTTTGCTTAATGCTAGTATTTCTAAAAACAATTTCTTAGGTAAAGGACTAAGTGGCTCTCTTAGTGCCGAGTTGAGTTCTCGTACTCAGCAATTTAGCCTTTATTTAACGGATCCTTATTTTTTGGATTCCTATTGGTCAGTGACAGCTAGTGCTTTTAGGATTAGGTCTCGTTTTGAAGACTTTAGAAGAGACTCTTTTGGGGGAGGACTTAC
>JAGRNM010000064.1 GCA_020440745.1 Deltaproteobacteria bacterium | reverse complement strand
AGACTAGGCTTAACCGGACAAGAGTATTTTTCTATCTTAAACTTAGAAAAAAACTTAAAACCTCGTCAAAAATTAAAAATCTTAGCCAAGGGCGAATCCGGAGAGAAGACTTTTTCGGTCATCTTACGCATTGATACTCCAGATGAGGTCCAATACTATCGTCACGGTGGGATCTTACCCTTTGTTTTAAGACAACTTTTAAAAGCTTAAGAGACTTTCAAGCTGCCCTTGACGATAAATCAGCCACAAAAAAATTAAAGGTGTCACTACAAGCAAAAGCAACCAACCCAAAAGTACGGGCCAGTCTTTTACCCCCTCTTTTTTCTTTTGCTTTTTCTTTACAAAGAGCTCTCTTATATGATCGGCAAATTCAATACAAAGAATAGCCGTAGCCAAAATAGGCCCTAGCCAAATCAAAGTAGCACTTTGAGACCTTTCTAAAACAAAGGCAACAAAAAGTCCGGCAATAGCTAGTGCAAGATGACGATTAATCATTTTAAAAACTTTTCATAAAGTAGACCAGAGTGCAAGCGACAAACCAAGTCATTAATATAGTTCTTCAAGGCCTAGGTGCTGCTGGCCGTGCTCGTTTGGAGGCAATCAAACAAAATCCCCACTTTAAACTATCGGGCATTCTCTCCCGTCGTCCTGAACTCAGCACCCTAAGTCAAACTGAAGCCTTAAAAGACCCTCAAGTTCAGGCCATTGCTATTTCTACAGAAAACACTCATCACGCTATGGCTACCCACCAAGCTTTAGAAGCCAACAAACATGTCTTGTGTGACTACCCAATAGCCATCCATGCCCAAGAGGCCTTAGCACTTTTTAAGCTGGCCCAAAAAAAACAAAAAATTTTACATATAGAACACATTTCCCTTCTTAGTCAGGAACACCTATCTCTAAAAGAACAAGCTAAAAAGGCTGGCCTATTAAAAAAAGGAGACTATCTTTTTACCGGAGGCTTTAACGAAAAAATTGCTAATCAAAGCATCACAGGTCCTTTAGCAATCTTGGCCTTACCTCGCCTTTTACAATTAGCAGATCTATGGGGAGACTTTGAAATAGAAAAATCCGACTACTCCCAAAACAAACAAGGCTTCTCCTTACACTTACACCTAAAATTTAAACAAGGCGGATTCTTAGGTTTTACTGAAGAAAGAAAGATAGGTTTAGCCAGAAAAAGAAGCTTACTTGCAAAATGTGAAAACACAAACATCAGTTGGAAATCTGGCCTCAATAGAGGAGGACTCTTTGCTAAAGACTTAGAGTACTTTTATCAACGCATCACTCAAAAACTACCTTGTTATTATCAAGAAACTTTAATGCTTAAAGTTTTAGAAAAATTAAACCAGTGTTTTAATTTTTAAAAAGTGTATTCTTCTACCACAATATCGTCAAAAGCAGACACTTCGGTTTGAGAATTATCATAGGGTTCTAATTGAATCACCATAGGAGATAACACATCTTCTTGATCCGAAGTTAAAACCCCTGAAGACAAACTAGTCCCATCCTCAAACTCCACTGCGACTTGTACTTGATCACCTTGCTGGTAAATGTGGCCCACGACAAAATCCTGCCCCTCAGGAAAAGTAAACTGAACCGTAATACGCCGACTGCGGTTTTGAATATCCCCAATTCTAGCCTCCACCGTGGCAGTCTCTCCTGACCCATTAGGATCATAACGCAGTCTAATACCCACATCCTCATTAGAAGTACTTTTAAGAAAAAAATTGCCTTGGTCTGTTAACTTAACCGAAGTATGCTTAGCTTGTGTCAGATGCTCAAAAGCATCCTGGGTACTAACCCAAGATCCCCTTACCACATAGGCTTCTTGATTAAGCACATAAGCATTGCCAAATAGACTCCCCGATGGACCAACCCACTTACTAGCTCCTTCAATCGACTCAACGCGTGTCCAATGATTATAAGCAAAGTCTTCACAAAAAACAGCGTCCACATCCTCACAATGGAGCCTTTGTAAATAAGGACTATCTAAAACTCTAATCAAATAAAGTCCATCCACTCCAGCAGCCACAAAAAGCCAACCATCCTCACAGATCATACCATTGGCAGAAACACCGTCAGGCAAAATAATACTACCCAAAAGACTAAGCTCTCCTCCTTCTCCTAACTCGGCTAGACGTACACCAGCTTCCCCATTAGAAATTAATACCAAGTCATTACAAAGCGTCACCGCATTAGTAGTTTGTAAACTAGCTTCTAGATCGGGAAGATTAGGATTGGCTAAGCTAGCTAAAACCGTCTCACTTACGGGATCAAAGACCAAGGTTCCCCCATCGCCAGCGGCCGCCAAAAGCAAGTTTTGCTTACTGTCGTATTCAATCGTACTCTTGGACTCAACAATCGTTGCCCCACCCACATTAAAGGTCTCAAAATCAGCAAAATTATCAGGGTCCACTCGAGTGATTCGGCCTGGTGTTCCTTGAAAAACATAGAGACGATCATCAGCAGGGTTATAAGTCACTGATCTAGCATCGTCTAAGGAAAGGCTTTGTAAGATCACCTGGCTTTCTGCATCCACTTCATAAAGCCCTCCTGTATTGCCGGTGGTTACAAAAATACTACCTCCCAAAAGATAAGCATCGGTTGTGACAAAAGAAGGTAAGTCTAAAAGAGGGGTAAAAGAAGTAGGCAAGCGACTAGCATTAAAACCCACTTCTTCCAAAATAGCAGGAGTACTTAATAAAGCCCCGTCATTAGAATCTAAAGACACCGTCCCCAAAAGATAAATCACATCGCGCTCAGTATCCAAAATTCCTGTACTCACATCTGCTACCGGAAAAACCAACTCCCACCTGACCATGGGTTGATGGGGACTAGAAACATCTAAGATCTGCATGGCTCCTTCATAGACCTCGCCAGCAGTATTATAAGTAATTAAAGCTTGATCCTCGATAAAGAAAACATCCGTCGCCCCCATATTGGCATTGGCAAGAAGGGGTTCATAAATCCTAGCTACCAACCTTAGACCCAAACTTAAATCTCCAGAAAAACTACTTAATAAAGAATAAGTACCTGTTAAACTCAAACTACTAAGACTAGTATTAGTCTCTGAACTTAATAAATTTAAATCTTGATTACTATATTCTATCCGACAGCCTAGGGCTCCTTGATGATCCACTACTGTAGGATCCTCTTCTCCTTCTCCAAGCACGGTGGGTGTATTTTCTTCCTCCACGCAGTTTGACTCATAGGCACTCTGACTTAAAACAATATCTGGATCACTATCAAAGTCTAAGTCCTCTACTAAAGCAAAAGAACAAGCCCCTTGAAAAATAAACATTGATAATAAAAGAAAAAATTGCCTAAATCGGCAAAGAAAAGAAAAATACTTTGACACTTTATAACCCCCTATCCGCTCTTCTTTCTATCAAATGGTAAAGGCTTTATAAAAAAGCTTCAAGTGCTAAAAAGTAAAAGGCTTTTATTAAAAAAGCTAAGTGGTGACACATTTAAAAAGGTGGTTACTTTGCTTACTCTCTATCAGTTTGCTATCTCCCATTACTGCGAAAAAGCTAAGTGGGCCTTAGACTACAAGGGCTTAACTTATCAAAACGTCTATTGGATTCCTGGACCCCATTTAATATTAGCCAAAAAAATAGCCCCTAAAAGTTCTGTTCCTATCCTTCAAGACGGAAAAAAAATTATTCAGGATTCCACTGAAATTATTAACTACCTAGACCAGCACTATCCCAAAATTTCTCTCAGCCCCCAAGACCCTCAATTAAAACAACAAGCCTTAGAGTGGGAAAACTACTGCAATCAAGAAATCGGCCCCCATTTAAGAAGATTCTTTTATTACCACTTACTACCCCATCGCCAACTAGTAACTTCTCTTTTACTTCAAAAAAGTCCAGCTTACGGTCCACTCCTTTACTTTTTTACCTTTCCCATCATTCGTTATTTAATGAAAAAATCCATGAACATCCACCAAGAGTCAGCCCTTAGATCAAAAGAAAGACTAAACAAGGCGCTAAAAAAATTAGAACAAAGTCTTGGAGATAAAAAATATCTAGTGGGAGAACACTTTAGTAGGGCCGACTTAACAGTTGCTAGTCTCTTAGCTCCCTTATTTCGTCCGCCTCAACATCCCCTTCTATGGCCAGCACAAGAAACCTTGCCTCCAGCCCTTCAAGAATACACTCAAGATCTAGAATCCAGCCGATTAGCCGAATGGGTGCGCGGACTTTATGCCTTTCATAGAAAAAAAGATGCTTAAAAAGAACCACCCAAAAATCTTCATACTCCTCGCACTCATGACTTTATTTTTAAACTACCCAAGTGCCTCTGCCCAAGTGCCCACTAGTCCCCGTGCCCAAGAAGCTAGTCGACGCGTGACTCCCCAACTTAAAAAAGATTTTTCAAAAAAAGGCCTTACTTTAGGTTCCCCTATTTTTATAAGAATTTTTAAAGAAGAAAAAGAACTAGAACTCTGGGTTAAGGACGATCAAAGTTTTAAGCTCTTTAAAACTTACCCTATCTGCACCTACGGACTTGGCACTTTGGGGCCTAAAACTAAAAAAGGTGATGGCCAAGCTCCAGAAGGTTTTTACTTTGTAGGGCCTCAACAACTTAATCCTAACAGTCAGTTTCATCTATCTTTTAACCTGGGTTATCCCAATGCTTATGATAGAGCCTACGTACGCACTGGAAGTGCTCTAATGGTACACGGCAACTGTGTCTCTATCGGTTGCTACGCCATGACCGATGAAAAAATTGAAGAAATCTACACCATCAGTCAAGCCGCTCTCAAAAAAGGACAGGACTTTTTTAGAGTGCATATTTTCCCCTTTAAAATGACCCAAGAAAACCTAAAAAGACACCAAGCTTCTCCCTGGTACAACTTTTGGACAAACCTGAAAGAAGGCTATGATTTTTTTGAAAAAGACAAAAAATCGCCCCCTGAAGTAAAAGTTAAGAATAAGAAATACGTTTTTGAAAAAGAAAATAATTAATTTTAAAAAATTAATTAATCCAAAATCAACATACAGTCTCCATAACTAAACAAGCGGTATTTTTTCTTAATAGCCTCTTGATAAGCCGCTAAAATATTTTCCCTGCCTACCAAAGCACTGACTAACATTAACAAAGTGGATTTAGGCTGATGAAAATTAGTTAAAAGATTTTTAACCAACTTAAATTGATAACCAGGACTAATAAAAATATCCGTCCAATCTTGTCTTTTTCCCGTCTTTGCATAAGCTTCTAAAGCTCTTAAACTTGTTGTTCCTACAGCGATCAAACGGCCTTTTCTTTTTTGGCAGGCTTCGATAGCTGCCAAAGTAGCTTCTGGAATCTCATAGTACTCTTCATGCATTAAGTGATCTTGAATATTCTCGGACTTTACCGGCGCAAAAGTCCCCGCTCCCACATGCAAAGTTAACCTGGCTTCCTCAATTTTTTTGTCTTTTAAATCAGATAAAATACTTTCATCAAAATGCAAAGAAGCCGTAGGAGCTGCCACCGCCCCTAAATTTTTAGCAAATAAGGTCTGGTAGCGTTCTTGATCTTCTTCTCTTGGCTGATTGCGGACAATATAAGGAGGAAGAGGCATTTCTCCAAAATGACTTAAAGCTAGGACCTGATCCTTTAAACTTTCAAACTTAATCTTAAAATTATTAGTTTCTAAAGAACTTACCTTTACTTTAATAGGAGGCAAATCTTTTTTAAAACGGGAGTAAAGCTCTAAAGACTCATTCATCTTAAGACGCTTAGCAGGAGACAACAAAACCTCCCATTCCCCCATCCCTAGATCCCTTAGTAAAAAAATCTCTACCCTACCACCGCTTTCCCGCAAGGCTTTTAGCCTAGCCGGCAAGACTTTAGTTTCATTAAAAATCAAAAGATCGCCTTCTTTTAAATAAGAGCTCAAATTCTTAAAATAAGCATGCTCAATATTCTCTCCTTGCAAAAGCATCATGCGGGAGGCAGAACGAGCCGACAGTGGCTTGTCTGCAATAAGCTCAGACGGAAACACATAATCATAATCGGAAAGCCAAGTGGACATAAAGGCTAACTAAGACAAAATAACCTTTGGCGATAGCAGATTTTTAACCTAAAAGGCCCTATGCTTCAAAATCTACTCCCCAAGTATGCTCATTGGCTGATTAAGCGTTGGAAATCTTTTTTGATTTTTTGCTTTTTTTTAAGTCTGACTTCTATCTTAGTCAGTTTATTTTTTCTTAAAAGTCAGACAGGAATTTTAGACTTATATTCTCCTGAAGAACCCGTCGCTAAGCGTTTTATTGAATACGTAGAAAAATTTGGCGCCGCCCAGACTCTAGTAATTGTAGCCGAAGGCTCCTCAGCCCAAGAACGTCGCCAAGCCATAGAAAGCCTCGTCCAAATCTTAAAAAAACAAGAGGCCGATAAAATTTCAGATTTTTTCTATAAAATCAACCTAGACTTCTACCGTCAACACGCACTTCAGTGGATGGAAGAATCCAAGGTTAAAGAACTTTTAAAAGAGCTGGATTCCCAAGACTCTTCGTTAGACCAGTTATTAAAAAGCGAAAACTTTAATGATTACCTCCAACTATTAGAAAAAAGTTTTCAAAAAAAACCTAGCGGAGCAATCTTAGACCAAAACTTAAACCAAATGATTGAACAGGCCTTTAAACCCTTAGCGATTTTAGCTAAACAAATTAAAGAGGCCCAAACTTTAAAAAAAATACAGTACGAACTAGAGTCAAACCCAAACGATAATTTAGACGAACTAGGCTATCTCTCTAGTCAAAACCCTCCCCTACACGTTTTACTAATTAAACCTAAGGACCTTAAACAAGATCACAAGCTAGACCGTATCCTGATTAAGGAAATCCGCTCTTATTTTTCACAACTACAAAAGCAATACCCCCAGGTAAAACTAGCCATGACCGGTGGCCCAGCTCTTAATCACGATCAATTTGAAATCTCCGAACAAGACATGCGTTGGGCTAGTGTATTAGCTTTTTTAAGCACGGGCCTTTTGTTTTTTTTGGCTTTTCATTCCTTTTGGAGACCGGCCTTAGGTTTATTAAGTCTAGCCGCCTCTATTACCTGGACTTTTGGATTAACCACACTCACCGTAGGCCACCTTAATATGTTTAGCTTGGCCTTTATGGTTATCCTAATTGGTCAAGGCACCTATTATGGCGTTCATGTAGTTGCCCGTTATGAAGAAGAATTAAAAAAGGGAAAAGATGTAGACCAAGCCTTACAAGCAACCATTTGTGGCATTTTTCCCAATATCAGTACTTCCACCCTAACAACGGCGGCAGCGTTTTTTGCTACCATGTTAGTCCCACTCAAAGGTTTTGCCGAATTAGGATGGATTGCAGGCTGCGGTATTCTTTTGTCTAGCCTTAGCATGCAGATGTTATTGCCTTGCTTACTTAAACTCTACGATCGCAAGGGAGTTCAATTTAAAGAAAATAAAAAATTAAAAATCAAAAGCCCACAGTTATTGCAAAAAATATCCCA
>JAGRNM010000063.1:3426-7539 GCA_020440745.1 Deltaproteobacteria bacterium | reverse complement strand
ATAGGCACAGCTACAAAGGCAAAATAAAAAGCCGCACCCATTCCTAGGGCCCAGGGCACTAAATGAAATAAAATTAATAAATAAGATTGAACACTCATGAGTTTTTTTACTGTTGTTTATCTGTTGTAAGATCATTTTTTAAAACAGGCTTACCATCTTCATACTTATTCACGACTTCGACACAAAATTTTTCCATACGATACATATAAAGCAAAGCTAGAATCTGAGTAAACATCCATAAAAGAAAAGTACCCAAAATCCAACCTAAGTGGGCCCCCATACCAGGAATCACGGTACCGCCTTGACTGATATGAATCCCTGTGAGCAAGGCAAAAGTAAATAACACTAAGGTCCCCATATTTAAAAGCATCAAAAGAATTTTCACGGTACCGCCTCCCATGGAGAACTCCATTTTTTTAAAAAAAATTATTGAACCCAAGACCACTAGCCGACTATAACCCGGCCAGCTCTGGGTCAAGTTGTAAATCTTTAAAGAAATTAAAAAACCAAAAAATAACGAGGTAAGTTTACATGTCCTTTAAAAGACACATTTTTATCGTTTTAGCCTTAAGCCTAAGTCTACTCCACTGCAAAAAAGAAAAACCCAATCCCGAAGCCAATGTCAAAGTACAGGACACTTCTCAAGCTAGCAATCAAGCCGGTGACTCAAAAAATATCGGCACTCCTTTTAAACCCATCATCCCTCTAGGCTTGGACGAAGACCTCAATATACCAGAAGACAATCCCCTCACCGCAGAAAAAGTTGAACTAGGCAAACTACTCTACTTTGACAAAAGACTTTCTCTAGACAAGACCGTCAGCTGCGCTAGCTGCCATAACCCTGATCCTAAACTAGGCTGGAGTGATGGCAAAGCCGTCAGCGATGGAGTCCAAGGAGAAAAAGGCACACGCAACGCACCCACAGTGATCAACTCCACCTACATGATGGAACAATTTTGGGATGGTCGGGCCCCCACCTTAGAAGAACAAGCTAAAGGACCTCTAACTAATCCTGTTGAAATGAAAATGCCCGATCACGGCGCTGTAGTCGACAGAATCCGAAAAATTCCTGGTTATACTCCACTCTTTCAAAAAGCCTTTGGAGAAGAAGCTAATATTGACAACATTGCCAAGGCCATTGCTTCTTTTGAAAGAACTGTCTTAGGCGGCAACTCCCTTTATGACCGCTACCAACAAGGCGAAAAAAGCGCCCTTACCGAAAGCCAAGAAAAAGGCCTTAAGCTCTTTTTTGGCAAGGCCAACTGCACTAAGTGCCACGTGGGCTCCAACTTTAGTGATAGCGACTACCACAACCTAGGCGTCGGTATGACAGCCAAAAAACCTGATCTAGGCCGTTATGAAATTACTAAACAAGAAAAAGACAAAGGAGCTTTTAAAACTCCTACTCTAAGAGACATCACCAAAACCGCGCCCTATATGCACGATGGTTCTCAAAAAACCTTAGAAGAAGTCATAGAATTTTATAATCAAGGCGGAGAAAAAAATCCCTGGTTAGACTCCAAAGTAGAAGTGCTTCATCTAAACGAAGAAGAAAAAAAGGACCTTGTTAACTTTTTAAAGGCCTTAGATAGCGAACCCTATCCCTTTGTGGCCCCTGGTCCTTTGCCAGAATAATAAAATAATGGACTCAATATATGGCGGTCTTTTCTCAACTATATTTTTACGCAAAACAAGAAGCAGTCCCACTTGCATCTTATTAAAAGTTTATTCTAAAAGCTAAGACCCTTTAAAAGGACTTAAACCTCAGCAAAAAGGAAGCCCACATGAGCTTAACCGTCATCGGAACCGTCGCCTTAGACAGCGTCACCTCTCCTTTTGGATCTTTAGAAAAGGGCTTAGGCGGCAGCGCTACCCATTTTAGCGCTTCGGCTTCTTACTTTACCCCGGTTTCTTTAGTGGCTGTGATTGGAGAAGACTTTCCTCAAGAACATTTAGATTTTTTAAGTGCTAGAAATATTAATTTAGAAGGTGTGCAAAAACTGCCGGGCAAGTCTTTTCATTGGAAAGGCAAATACGAAGAAGACTTAAATATAGCCCACACCTTAGCAACCGAACTTAATGTCTTATTAGAGTTTCAACCTCAACTCACTCCAGAGCAAAAAAAGACCCCCTTTCTTTTCTTAGCCAATGTAGATCCAAACTTACAAAGTCAAGCCATCGATCAAGTAGAAGAAGCTCCCTTTATCGCTGCTGATACCATGAATTTTTGGATCGAAGGCTCACGCCAAGCCTTGCTAAACATGCTAAAACGTATCCACATGCTAGTCATTAATGAAGGAGAAGCCAGACTACTAGCTAAAGAAAGCAACCTCCTTAAAGCTAGCAAAATCATCCGCCAAATGGGTCCGGAAATATTAATCATTAAACAAGGCGAATACGGCGCCTTAGCTTTTTACAAAGAAGAAATTTTTAGTGCTCCAGGCCTACCCCTAGAAGACATTAAAGACCCCACCGGTGCGGGCGACAGTTTTGCCGGTGGTCTTATGGGCTATCTAAGCAAAACAGGTAAAAAAGACTTTGAAAGCATCAAACAAGGCATTATCTACGGCTCCGTCATGGCAAGTTTTAATGTAAGTCAATTTAGTTGTGAAGCCTTGAAAAATTTAAGTGAAACTCAGATTAAAGAACGCTATGAGACCTTTAGAAACTTGGCTAGATTTTAGAAATCTAAGTCGCCTCTCAAAAGACAAAAACAAAAAAGGAAAAATTTAGACCTTAAACTCTAGCAGACCAAAAAAACTGGCAAGGGGTCTTTAAAAAACTCCGCACAAGACCTTTTAAAATTTTTAAGAATCCCTTTGCCAAACCCACACAAAGGCAAAACATGAGCAAAATAAAAAACGCCTACAAAAAATGGCAAGAAGGCACTTTAAAAAAAACCCTCGATCAGTTTCCTGAAAGACAAAAACGCTTTCAGACTTTATCAAACATCAAAGTAGAACGACTTTATCTACCTAAACAAGAAGAAGACCAAACCTATCTAGAAAAATCCGGCTTTCCTGGAGAATACCCCTTTACCCGCGGGGTTCAGCCCACCATGTACCGTGGTCGTTTTTGGACCATGCGCATGTACGCTGGCTTTGGCAATGCCAAGCTTAGCAACGAGCGCTACCGCCAACTCATTGCAAGGGGCGGGACTGGACTCTCGGTAGCCTTTGATCTACCCACCCAAATGGGCTTAGACAGCGACTCACCTAGATCTTTAGGAGAAGTCGGTAAATCAGGGGTAGCTATTGACTCCTTAGAGGACATGGAAATTTTATTTAAAGACATTCCCTTAGATAAAGTTTCCACCTCCATGACTATTAATTCCACCGCTTCTATCTTGCTTTGTCTTTATTTAGCTGTGGCTGAAAAACAAGGAGTCTCCTTTGATCAAGTAGCCGGCACCGTACAAAATGATTTATTAAAAGAATACATAGCCCGCGGCACTTACATCTATCCACCACAGGCCTCCATGCGCATCATCACCGACATGTTTGACTTTTGCAAAGATCATGTTCCGCGTTGGAACACCATCTCCATCAGTGGTTATCATATTAGAGAAGCGGGTTCCACCGCCGTACAGGAAGTAGCTTTTACCCTGGCCAATGGTTTATCTTACGTACAAGCGGCCATCAACACCGGCTTACAAGTTGATGACTTTGCCAAACGTTTAAGCTTCTTTTTTAATTCCCATAATAATTTTTTAGAAGAAGTCGCCAAGTTTCGCGCTGCCCGCAGACTTTGGGCGCGCCTCATGAAAGAACGCTTTGGCGCCTCAGACCGCAGCTGCATGTTAAGATTTCACACCCAAACTGGCGGTTCCACCTTACAAGCCCAACAGATTGACAACAACATTGTAAGAGTAGCCTATCAAGCCATGAGTGCTGTCTTTGGCGGCACCCAAAGCTTACACACCAACAGCAAAGACGAAGCCCTAGCCCTACCTACCGAAGCCAGTGCCACGACAGCACTCAGAACCCAACAAGTCTTAGCTTATGAGACAGGCATTGCCGACACCATTGACGCACTAGCCGGCAGCTACGTAATAGAAGAGCTCACCGATAAGATCGAAGAAGAAGCTCTAGACTACATCAAAAAAATCGACCA
>JAGRNM010000063.1:0-3398 GCA_020440745.1 Deltaproteobacteria bacterium | reverse complement strand
CCACGCCATTGAAGAAGGTTTTCAGCAAAGAGAAATTCAGGAAGCCGCTTTTGAATACCAAAAGGCCATCGAAGAAGAGCGCTTAATCATTGTCGGCACCAATAAATTTAAAATGGACGAAGCCCCTGTAGAAGACATCTTAAAAGTAGATCCCTCTATTGAAAAAGATCAAAGAGAACGCCTCAAGGCCTTAAGAGAAAAGCGAGACAACCTTAAAGTCTCTGACTGCCGAGAGCGCCTCAAAAAAGCTGCCCAAGGAAAAGACAATTTACTACCCCACATCTTAGAGGCCGTGCGCGCTTACACCACGCTTGAAGAAATTAGTAATACTTTAAGAGAAGTCTTTGGAGAAAAAAAAAAAAAAATCGTTTTGTGAGCCTCTTGACATTTGACCTAAAAAGGTCAAATATAGGTCATGGCTTCTAGCCAAGTAAAATCTAGTGAATTTAAAGCCAAAATGGCCGCTCATCTTAGGCAGGTTAAAAAAGGGGAGGAATTGATCCTTTTGGATCGGGATGTTCCCTTTGCTAAAGTCATTCCTTTTCGGGGTAAAAAGAAACCTACCTTAAAAATCATCAAGGCAAAAAAACCAGGCGCCTTAAAAAATATGAAATTCACTGGTGTCAAAGCTAAAATCGATGTGGTCAAGTTATTAAGAGAGGATCGCGACCGCCGATGATTGCTTATCTAGACACTTCTGTGCTGCTAAGAAAAATTTTTAAAGAAAAACATCCTCTAAAAAACTGGGGACAATGGACAGAAATCTGCACCAGTCGAATAACTGAAATAGAGGCCTTAAGAAAACTAAACAACTTACGTTTATCCAGAACTATCAGTGATGACGATAACCTTACATGTCACATTGAATTAAGAAACGCCCTTGCCCAATGTGACAAAATTCCATTAACGGAAAAAATTCTTTTGCGAGCCAGCGACCCTTTTTACACCAGCTTGGGCACCTTAGACGCCCTTCATCTGGCCTCCGCCCTGGTCTATCAAGAGGAATATGAAATAGACTTAGTCTTTCTAACCCATGACAAACAATTAGGCCGAGAGGCCATGGCCATGGGCTTGGAGGTCAATGGAGTTTGAATTTTAGTCAACCGAATTTTCCCCTCTATAACTCGTCTTCCTCAGTTTCCGTGTCTCATATGTCCTTACAGGATTAATATAAAATCTTTTTAAAAATTAGGAGCTTACCCCCCACCATGGGGACAAAAATCCTCAATTTTAGGCATTTTTGCTAAAAAATTAATCCGCTCTTAATTAATGGATCTAAAGAAGCTATAATAAAATCAAGCGATTAGCTTTTGAAACACAAAAAAGCCCCATTTGGCGCGATTTTTGCTTATTCTATTAATAGACATCTATGTTATACTTCTAAAAGAAGGTCTAAAATGGGTAATGGAATAAAATCAACAGCTCCAGGTTTGGAGATTAGATACAGAGGTATTGAAGAACTTTTTTCAAGGCTAGAAGGGCAACCGCCCGCTTTAAAAGGTACCAATACTAAGACCAAGGAATACCAATTTAAAGCTGCGACACCTGAGTCTTATAAGCTTACATCAGCCTTGGCTACTCCTCAATTTCCTTTAAGACAACGCCTTAATTTTGCAGCAGGAAAACTAAGGGCTGATTTATCTGAATTCTTTCAAAGTCCAATTAAAAACGCAATGGATGCCTTTGTTAAATGGAAAGGCTCTCACAACGATTGTAACCAAAATTTAATAGAAGGCTTGTTAGACTTTTTTAATGCTAGAGGTGCGGGTCGACTATTAATGGAAGTCAACTTGGAAGAAAAATGCAGAGAAGGCTTAGTAGGAGATAGCATTAGCTATCAGATATAAAAAGCACCTAAGTAAGTATTAATCCAAATAAACTTCTAAATTTATCTTACGTATTAAAACTCCGAGGCCTCCCTACCCCACTCATAGGACTCCAGACCCCAGTTTGTGACATTTTTTGTAAAAGATTTCACCTAAAAAAGCTTTCAAGATTCCTAAAAATCAGGTAGTTATACAAAATTAAAATATTCAAGAATTTTGGCTTAATTTTTGCTTAGTTATTTTACCAATACTTAATTAATACTTAAAAAGGGGATCAAAACATGGCAGTAAGAAGCGCAGCCTCCGTAGAAACCGTCCGATATACAGGCATTGAGCAAAAACTAGGAAAACTAGAAACAGAAGCAAAGCAAGTTGAAGCTGAAAAAGGATCTACCTCTGCCATTAGTAAAAATTTTTCTAAACTCACTAGCCTTGCTAGTGGAGCTTCTAGTTTTGCGGGTCAACTCTTTTCAACAGCTGCTAAGCCTGCTGCTAATCATGCTAGTAATCTACCCCTTGCCCCAGATGCCTATTTAGGAGTTACAGTTTTTTCAGTCATAGGAGCCATCAAAAATCCAAGTCTTTTTAGTGGCATCATTCATATGGCCGGAGGAAATATCTCTTCTCAAGCCTAATACAAATTAGCCCTCTTAAGTAGTGTATAAAAAACAAAAGTATCAACTAGTGCTATTGATTAGGATACGATAGATTTTTTTATTTCTATTACTAATAATAATTTTTCTCTTTCATAAGAAAGCTTTCTTCTTTTAGAGCCTTTTCTTATGAAGCTTATAGATCAGTCCTACAATCTCGCCACCGACTGTCTCGACAAGCACGCTGCTTCTTTAGACAACAAACACAAAAAAGCCCTCATTACTGCTACCCAAGACCCGCAAAGCGGCAAGATCTATTATCAAGACTTTAGCTACTCCACCCTAACGGGCTTAAGTAATCGGCTAGCCCATAGCCTAAGCCAACTACAATTCCCCCAGGGCTCGCGAGTGATTTTACGCTTAGAAAACCAAGTGGAATTTGTCTTAAGTTTTATCGCCTTAATCAAAGCAGGCCTTATCCCTGTGCCCACTTCTACCCAGCTAACCGGTGAGGAATTAAAATTTTTAATCCAAGATAGCCAAGCGGTGACTCTTATCTCTAGCTTAGAAAAAATCCCCGAATCCTTCCATTTTGCTGAGAGTTTAAAAGAATTTTCCCACTTAAAAAAATTAATCCTCTTAAGCCCCAAAAATCAAAAACTACCTCAACAAAGCCTACGCTGGCAGGATTTATTAAAAAAAGGCCAAACAAATTTTAAAACCTTAAATACCCAGGCTCAAGATCCTGCCTATTGGCTCTATACCAGCGGCACAACCGCTAATCCCAAAGCCGTGATCCATAGCCACGCCTCTATCCCTGCCCATGATGAAAGAGCTAAAGCCTGGCAAGAGATGCGGCTGGGCGACGTAATCTTTAATACCAGCGCCCTTAATTGGAGCTATGCACTCACGGCCGGTCTTTTAGATGTATGGCGACACGGACTGACCTCCGTCATTTATCATGGCAAGCCAAGCCCTG